>JAGBDG010000001.1 GCA_017937625.1 Muribaculaceae bacterium
CCCTCGATGAAGAGCCAGGAACGCAAGCTCCTTGACGAGCCCACCCTCCGCCACAATCAGGAGGCTATCAAGAAGCAGCTTGCCAAGTTCCTCGATTTCGACTCCGACGCCCCCAACGCCGCCGTGCTCGTCAACAACTACGACTGGATGAAGGACTTCACGTTCCTCGATTTCATCCGCGACGTGGGCAAGCTCATCACCGTCAACTACATGATGGCGAAGGACTCAGTTAAGAAGCGCCTCCAGGGCAGCGACAGCCAGCAGGGCATGTCGTTCACCGAATTCAGCTACCAGCTCGTGCAGGGCTACGACTTCCTCCATCTCTACCAGACGCACAACTGCCGCATTCAGATAGGCGGCTCTGACCAGTGGGGCAACATCACCACCGGCACCGAGCTTATCCGCCGTACAGTGCAGGGCGAGGCTTACGCCCTTACCTGCCCGCTCATCACCAAGGCTGACGGCACCAAGTTCGGCAAGACCGAGAGCGGCAACGTATGGCTCGACCCCAAGAGGACGTCGCCCTACAAGTTCTATCAGTTCTGGCTCAACGTCGCCGACGACGACGCCGAGCGCTATATCAAGATTTTCACCACGCTGACCAAGGAAGAGATCGCCGCTCTCGTCGAGGAGCAGAAGGCAGATCCCGGACGCCGTCCGCTTCAGCGCCGTCTCGCCCAGGAGCTCACCACGATGGTACACAGCGCCGAGGACCTCAGGGCTGCCGAGGAGGCATCGCAGATTCTGTTCAGCAACAAGGCTACCGAGGTGCTCCACAACCTCGACGAGGCAACGCTTCTCGACGTTTTCGAAGGTGTGCCCACATTCGAGGTAGAGCGCGCCGACATAGAGGCTGGAATCCGTCTCGCCGACCTTCTGGTCGACAAGGCTGCCGTCTTCCCCTCGAAGGCTGAGATGCGCAAGCTCGTGCAGCAGGGCGGTTTCTCAGTCAATAAGGAGAAGGTGACCGACCCGCAGGCTACCGCAAGCACCGACATGCTGCTCAACGGCAAGTACATCATCGTGCAGCGTGGCAAGAAGCAGTACTATCTTTTAATTGTGAAGTAAATATGAGCGAGGAGAGATTTACCTGTATCGGTGAGTACAACGACGAGCGCGAGGCTTCGATAGTCGCCGGCATGCTTGTCAACAACGGAATCGACGCCTACGTCGACGGCAGTATCATGACCACCATCTATGCAGCCGGCTCCACATGGGCTCCTGTGCGTGTGATGGTCCCTTCCGACCGTGCGGCAGAGGCTGCGGCGCTTCTGCGCGAGCACCGCGACATGTAGAGGACTCTTTTTTACAAGTGCATAAAAAAACGGCGTTTCCGAATCCGGAGACGCCGTTTTTTCGATGCGGTGTATTATTACATCATGCCGCCCATGCCGCCCATATTGGGAGCTGCGGGGGCAGGATTTTCTTCTTTCTTCTCGGCGATGACACATTCCGTGGTGAGGAACATGCCGGCGATGGAAGCCGCGTTCTCAAGTGCCACGCGGGTAACCTTTGCGGGGTCGATGACGCCTGTCTCGAGAAGGTTCTCGTATTCGCCTGTGCGGGCGTTGTAGCCGTAGTCGCCCTTGCCGTCGCGCACGCGCTGTACGACAACCGCGCCTTCCACGCCTGCGTTTGCAGCAATCTGGCGGAGAGGCTCCTCGATGGCGCGTTCTACGATTGCGATACCGGTCTGCTCGTCGTCATTGTCGCCCTTGAGGTTCTTGAGAGAGTCGAGGCAGCGGATGTATGCGACGCCGCCGCCGGGTACGATGCCTTCGGCGATTGCAGCGCGGGTAGCGCTGAGAGCGTCGTCGACGCGGTCTTTCTTCTCTTTCATCTCCACTTCGGAGGGAGCGCCTACGTGGAGGACGGCGACGCCGCCGGAGAGCTTGGCGAGACGTTCCTGGAGTTTCTCGCGGTCATAGTCGCTGGTTGTCTGGGCAATCTGAGCCTTGATCTGAGCGACGCGGGCGTCGATGAGTTCCTTGTTGCTGTCGCGGTTGACGATAGTGGTGTTCTCCTTGTTGACGGTGATGCGGTTTGCGTGACCGAGGTCGTTGACGGTGGCGTTGGCGAGCTGCATGCCTTTTTCCTCGCTGATGACAGTGCCGCCGGTGAGGATGGCGATGTCCTCGAGCATTTCCTTGCGGCGGTCGCCGAAACCGGGAGCCTTGACGGCGCAAATCTTGAGAGAGCCGCGCAGACGGTTGAGCACGAGTGCTGCGAGAGCGTCCTGGTCGACATCCTCAGCGATGATCAGAAGTGGACGTCCGCTCTGTGCTGTTGCCTCAAGGATGGGGAGAATGTCTTTGAGGTTGGAGATTTTCTTGTCGAAAAGAAGGATGTAGGGATTGTCCATCACGCATTCCATCTTCTCGGTGTCAGTTACGAAGTAGGGCGAGATATAGCCGCGGTCGAACTGCATGCCTTCGACAACCTCGATTGTAGTCTCTGTGCCTTTTGCCTCGTCTACGGTGATTACGCCGTCGGTCTTGACTTTCTCGACAGCCTCGGCGATGAGCTTGCCGATAGTCTCGTCGTTGTTGGCGCTGACGCGTGCTACGTCCTCGATTTTCTTGACGTCGTCGCCTACTTCGGTCGACATTTCCCTGATGCCTTTGACAACCTCGGCAACAGCCTTGTCGATGCCGCGCTTGAGGTCCATGGGGTTGGCGCCTGCGGTGACGTTCTTAAGACCCACGCCGATTATAGCCTGGGCGAGGACTGTTGCGGTAGTTGTGCCGTCGCCTGCGTCGTCGCCTGTCTTGGATGCTACTTCCTTGACGAGCTGTGCGCCCATGTTCTGGAGCGGTTCGGCGAGCTCGACCTCGCGTGCGACAGTAACGCCGTCCTTTGTGATGTGGGGAGCGCCGAACTGTTTGCCGATGATTACGTTTCTGCCTTTGGGACCGAGGGTCACCTTGACAGCGTCGGCAAGAGCGTCGACGCCTTTCTTGAGCTCTTCGCGAGCCTCGATATTGAATTTGATTTCTTTAGCCATGATAGTAGAGTATTATTCGATAACTGCAAGTACTTCGCTCTGGCGCATTACCAGAACCTTGTCGCCGTCGACATCGATTTCTGTGCCGGCGAATTTGCCGTAGAGGACGCGGTCGCCTTCCTTGAGAACCATTTCCTCGTCTTTGGTTCCGTTGCCAACGGCTATGACGGTACCTTTGAGGGGTTTTTCTTTAGCGGAGTCAGGGATGATGATGCCTGATGCCGTGACTTCCTCTGCTGCAGTGGGCTGGATAATCACACGGTCGGCAAGTGGTTTGAGTTTCATGATGGAGAATATTTTAAGTTTTTGTTTTTAATGTTTCTGACCGGAATAGTGCAAAAAGTGCGCCACAATTCCAAATGGCAGTCACGACTGCCATTTTGTCATTAAAGGGAACATTCAGCAGGATTAAAAGTTGATGCATAAAAATAAATTGGTGTTAATCTTTGCAGAATTGTAGCAATTTTGTAACTTTGCCGTGTAAATTCATATACTATGGAAAAGTTATTTTCCTCCCTCGTAACGGGTGTGCTGCTGTCAGGTCTTTTCTCCTGTTCTTTTGGCAACCGCACATCTGCCGGCGCCGCTAACGAGAGCCGCGAGGATTCTGTCAAGACGCTGGTTCTGGGAGAATTCAGCGCAGACAGTGCCTACACTTTCATAGAGAAGCAGGTGGCTTTCGGACCCCGCGTGCCGGGGACGCCCGAGCATGAAGCTTGCGCCGAGTATCTTGTATCCGAACTCAAAAGGCTCGGAGCCGACACCATGTACGTCCAGAAAGGCGAGGTGACGGCGTTCGACGGCACAGTACTGCCCATTACCAATATCATCGCGAGTTTCTGCCCCGGGAATCTGCGCCGCATCCTTCTTGTCGCGCACTGGGACACCCGTCCCTGGGCTGACAACGAGACCAATGCAGAGAACCGCGCGAAGCCAGTCCTCGGAGCAAACGACGGCGCCAGCGGTGTCGGCGTGCTTCTGGAGATTGCACGCAATCTTGCCGCCCACAAGCCCAATGTCGGAGTAGACATCCTTTTTGTCGACGCTGAGGACTATGGCGACAATTCCGGCTTTAACGAGAAGAAAGAGACATGGTGCCTCGGCACGCAGTACTGGACAAAGCACATGACGCCGTACTCTATGGACAACCTGCCTGTCTACGGCGTACTGCTCGACATGGTAGGCGGCAAGGACGCCCGTTTTCACTATGAGCATTTCTCGAAGGAGAACGCGGCCGGCATAACCTTCAAGCTATGGAGCGAGGCGAAGTTGCTCAAGCATGACGATGTTTTCGTGCGTGCCATGGGCGGCGCTGTCACCGACGACCATCTGTTCCTCACCGACGCCGGCATACCCACCACCGATGTCATCGAGACGGTGAACCAGGAGACGGGCTCGTTCCCTCCCACCTGGCACACGCTCAACGACAACATGGACAACATATCCAGGCATACGCTCAAAGCTGTCGGCGAGACAGTGCTGAACGTTATATATAAAGAAAAGGCTTATTGATTAAGAAAATAAAGAAAAAATGACAATAGAGGAAAGCCAGCGGAACATCATCGACGAGTTTTCGGATATCGACGACTGGATGGACCGCTACGCATGCATCATAGACCTCGGAAATGAGCTCGAGCCGCTGCCCGACGAGCTCAAGACCCCCGACCGCCTGATAGAGGGCTGCCAGAGCCGTGTCTGGCTCGACGCCGAGAAAGCCGACGACGGCACCATTCAGTTCCGCGCCGATTCGGACGCAATCATTGTGAAGGGCATCATCTCGATGCTCGTCAGCGTGCTGTCGGGTCACACGCCCGAGGAAATACTCGGCAGCGACCTGCATTTCATCGACGACATAGGACTTTCCGAACACCTGTCGCCCACACGCAGCAACGGTCTGCTCGCCATGGTCAAGCAGATGCGCGCCTACGCGGCGGCGTTCAAATGACAGAAAACGGCTGACATTCCGCGATTTTTTCGTATCTTTGCAGTCGCAATGTCAGAAAAGCATCAGATTACCGAGAATGCGCAGCTTCCGGAGCCCACGCTCCGGCGTCTGCCGTGGTACCTCGCATACGTGTCGACACTCCGCGTGGCAAACGTTGAGTATGTGTCGACCACACGTATCGCCGAGGCGCTGAGCGTCGACCCTTCGCAGATAGCCAAGGATCTGTCGTTTCTCGGAATACGCGGCAAGACACGCATCGGCTATCTCGTCGCCGACCTCGAGGAGACGCTTGTCACATTCCTCGGTTTCCGCAAGAGACATAACGCCATCATGGCAGGCGCCGGCAGCCTCGGCGCTGCTCTCATAGCCGACTCGGGTCTTCAGCGATACGGTCTGAACATCGTAGCCGGCATCGACATCAATCCGGAGCTTACAGGTCGCAAGATCAGCGGCGTCGAAATTTTCCGTCCCGATGCGGTCAACGATCTTGTCCGCCGTCTCGACGCCCACATAGGCGTCATTGCCGTGCCTTTCGAGAGCGCGCAGTCGGTCAGCGACCTCCTTGTTGCCGCCGGTGTCAAGGCTATCTGGAACTTCACGCCGTCGCGAATCCGCGTCCCTGAGGGCATCGTGATCTCCAATACATCAATCTATTCCCATCTGGCGGTGATGTACAACCGTCTGAGCGCGCTCGACGTATGAAAGTACTGTACGCAAGCCTCGACGGAGAAGACGTACTCAGCGCCGAACCCGGCGCCGACTCGGCTATCCTGCGCGTAGGCGAGCCTGTTTTTCTTGAGGAGCCTGCCGACGCATGGCGTACTGAGGTCGCGCTGGCGCTGCATGTGTCGCGTCTCGGTCTGCATATCCCTGTAGAGCATGCCCGCCGCCATTACGATGCCGTCGCCGCCGTGCATCTGCTGCGTCCCGCCGACGGTAACGCAGGCGGAGTGCCCGCTCTTTTCCGCGACCGTGCCATAGCCCCCGGCTCATGGATTACTCTCGACATGCTCGAGGGCACTATAGGTTTCGATGTGGCGCGCCGCAGCCTCCGCACCGACGAGAGCGTGGCGCTCGACGCCTCCCTCGACCTTACGCTCGAAGAACTGCGCGCCGACGAGATTGTAGCCGCACTCTCGCGCACGATGACCCTAAAGACCGGCGACATGATAATCCTTGCAGGCAGCTCCGTCAGTCTTGGCGCTCCTGCGTTCGACACTTCGGTCAAGGTGTGCGTGTCGGGCATTCCTTCCCTGTCGGTAAGAATCAAATAGAGGGGCGCGGAGGCAATAAAACTCCGTTTTTGCAGTTATACCTCTAAAGTCCATGTACGGACCAAGAACCAAACGACGATGAAATACTTATCCCGCATCATACTCTCCGTTCTGCTCGGTGTCACCGCCGCAGGCACTGTGCTGGCTCAGAAAAACGAGTTCAACCCTATCGAGACAGGCGTGACATCGCTGTCGATAGCCCCTGACGCCCGCGGCGCCTCTATGGGCGACATAGGCGCCGCCACCGACCCCGACGCTTACTCGCAGTTCTGGAACCCTTCGAAATACGCTTTCGCCTACAGCCAGGCTGCCGTGTCGCTGAGCTATACCCCGTGGCTCCGCAAGCTTGTCAACGACATCTTCCTTGCCGACGTGTCGGGCTACTACAAGATTGGCTCTCAGGACAATCAGGCTGTCAGCGCCTCGTTGCGCTATTTCTCGCTCGGCGAGGTATCCACGTCGCAGGGCGACGGAATAGTAGGACAGACAATCAACCCCTACGAGCTGTCGTTCGACATCGGCTACTCGCGCAAGCTGTCGGAGAAATACTCGATGGGCGTCGTGTTCCGCTACATCTATTCGGCTCTCGGCTTCACCGAGTCCGACGCCGGCAACCAGGCGCTCGGAGCATCGGCGTTCTCCGCCGACATCTCCGGCTACTATACCACATACCCGATTATCGGAC
>JAGBDG010000002.1 GCA_017937625.1 Muribaculaceae bacterium
GAGAAGTCGACGTGTCCGGGAGTGTCGATGAGGTTGAGGGTATAGTGTTCGCCGTCCAGTTCATAGTCCATCTGGATGGCGTGGCTCTTAATGGTTATGCCGCGTTCGCGCTCAAGGTCCATGTCGTCGAGCACCTGTGCCTCCATGTCCTTGGCGGCTACGGTGTGCGTGTACTCCAGCAGGCGGTCTGCCAGGGTCGATTTGCCGTGGTCGATGTGCGCTATTATGCAGAAATTCCTTATATTTTTCATCAGGCGTATATTTGTGGCAAAATTACTAAAAATCTCGCTGTCCCGCAAATCTGCGCGCCGCGGGACGGTTTTCTGCAAGGGAGAACGCCGGATTTGCACAACTTGTTTATTTTGGCTAATTTTGCAGCCCCGCAGACGCGGGATAGACTATTTAATTATTATGTCGACAAACACAGTAGACAATCAGCGCAAAGTCACCACTTCGCGACTGATAGAAATGAAGAAAAGAGGCGAGAAAATCGCCATGCTGACAGCCTACGATTTCTCGATGGCTCAGCTCATCGACCAGGCAGGCATGGATGTCATCCTTGTGGGCGACTCCGCCTCGAACGTCATGGCAGGCAACATGACTACCCTGCCTATCACCCTCGACCAGATGATCTATCACGCCAAGAGCGTCATCAAAGGCACCAGGCGCGCCCTTGTGGTGTGCGACATGCCTTTCGGCACATATCAGGGCAATCCTATCGCCGCGCTCGACTCGGCGATACGCATCATGAAGGAAAGCCACGCCGAGGCTGTCAAGATGGAGGGCGGCAGCGAGATCCGCGAGTCCATAGAGCGCATCCTCAGCGCCGGAATACCCGTCATGGGTCACCTCGGACTGACGCCCCAGAGCATCAACAAGTACGGCACCTACGCCTTGCGTGCCAAGGAGGAGGCGGAGGCAGAGAATCTTATCGCCGACGCCCTCATGCTCCAGGAGATAGGCTGCTTCGCCATTGTGCTGGAGAAGATTCCCGCAGCGCTCGCCAAGCGTGTGTCGGAACGGCTCACGATACCCACCATCGGCATCGGCGCCGGAGGCGGGACCGACGGTCAGGTGCTGGTGATGCACGACATGCTCGGCATCAACAAGGGCTTCTCGCCCAAGTTCCTCCGCCGCTACGCCGACCTCGCCACGGAAATCAACGAGGCTGTCGGACGATATATCGACGACGTCAAGACCGGCGATTTTCCCAACGAGAACGAGCAGTACTGACATTTCCCATATCCCTATACACCACCGCAGCGGCGCTTCACAGAGCCGCTGCGGTGGTATAAACCAATCATTATCACATTTCTTGCAATGGAAAAAGTAATCTTGCTATGTACTATTGAAACACGGCGCGGCAGGAAAGGTTCACGCAGGGTATGATTTTTTTGAAAAAATTTCAGGTCATAATAAAAACAGCTCCGGGGTACGCCTCGGAGCTGTTTCGTATGTATGGGAACTTAATGTTAGAACGCTGCCTTGACAACGGCTGTCTTGCCGCTCTTGCTTGTGGCGTTGACGATGTAGCAGCCCTGTGCGAGACCGGTTGCGACGCTGCCTTCTACGTTGCCTTCATATACCTTGCTGCCTCCGAGGGTGTAGACAGTCACATGAGCAGCCTCGCCGCTGACCTCGACTACGCCGCCGGCAAGAGCCTTCACGGCGAAGGTGCCGTCGGTGATGTCCTCGACAGCTGTTGTGGGCGTGTCGGCAGGGGTGAAGAGGTAGGTGTAGTAGAACGCTGCGTCGGCATCCGCATTCCAGCTGTTTCCAACGCAAGTGCCGATTTTCTTGAGGTCGGGAGTGGCATAGGGAGTGCCGCTGATCATGATGTTCTCAAGGATTACCGGTTCGCCCGTGCTCCAGTCCTCGACGTCGTGGCGGCAGTTCTCGTCCATCCAAGCCGCTGCGGCGGGATCCTTGACGGCGAAGTAGTCCTCGAGATACTGGTAATCCTCTGCTCCGGGGGTGATGATGACGGCATGGCGTGCGCCGTTGAGGTCTTCTGTGCCGAGCACTGTTCCGTCAGCGGCTACGCAGCTTGCGCTAAGACCTTTCTCCGAGGTGTAGGTCTTGTAGGTGCCGGCGGCTATGTCGATGACGTAGATTGTCGCAGGCGCTGCTTCTTCCTCGCCGAAGTCGTCGAAATCCTTGGGCGATGCCTTGCGGTCTTTCTTGTTCGACATCCAGATGCTGCCCGGGGCAACGGTGCTCGTTA
>JAGBDG010000041.1 GCA_017937625.1 Muribaculaceae bacterium
GCTATCAAAGGCGAATAATCAGTTCCCGACATATACACCCCGAAGCGGATTGCACTGCACCGTTTCGGGGTGTTTTATAAATGTAAAGAAATGATTTCTCCAACCTCCGAATTCTACTCCTGGATCACAGAGCATGCCAGGGACGACTGCTCGTCGTTGCGACTAAAATGCGCTTCAAAGAAGAATGACGCTATAGATTATGCTGCTGCAATTACACAAATTGAATGCAGGCGGAAGTTCGCCGGCAAGTTCGCAAAGACATTCGATGATTTCTCCGGCTTCTATTTTCCTTCGCTTCTGGCAGGGGAACAGGCGTCGTCCGACCTTCTTGCCGCCTATCATGCATCAATGGTGCCAGATGGTGCTACGGTAGTCGATTTTACAGCCGGTCTTGGCATAGATGCGTTTCATCTGGCAAGAAAGTCGTCTTCGGTTACTGCAATAGAGCTTGATGTGGACAGAGCGGAAGCGCTGAGGTATAATGCAGAAGGACTTCATCTCGAGAATGTCGAGGTTGTCGAGGGAGATTGCCGAGAGTTTATCAGCGGCGCGATTGCAGAAGGAAAGATATTCGATGTCGCTTTCATTGATCCGGCACGGCGTGATGACGCCGGACATCGTATATTCGCTCTTTCCGATTGCCGACCTGACGTCGTGTCTATGCTTCCTGAAATATCGCAAATAAGCAAACGTCTGATTATAAAGGCGTCGCCCATGCTTGATATAAGCCATTCAATAGAGTCTGTCGGGAATCATCTGAGGCGTGCTATAGCCATCGGAACTCCGACCGACTGCAAGGAGCTCCTTCTCGATGTGGACTTTACGCGCAATACAGACGAACCTATTGTCGAGGCTGTCGTCATTTCGGGTGAAAATATCCTGAGTTACAGCTATCTGCGCAGTAATGAGAACTCCGCTCCTATGCCGCCTGTTGTCGAAGCAGTCGGTCAGGGCGAGTATGTCTACGAGGCTTATCCGGAAATTATGAAGACAGGCGTTTTCAGGCTTCTTGCCGCAGATTACTGTCTGGGCATTGTCAGCGCCAATACAAAACTATTCTTCTCGCAAAGTTCGGTTGATTCTTTTCCGGGTCACAGATACAGAATTGTAGCTGTTTTCCCTTTTGCATCAAAGGTCATAAAGCGCTTCAAAAAAGAGTATCCGAAAGTAAATGTCGCCGTCCGCAACTTCGGTATGAGCGCCGATGCGCTGCGTTCGCGACTTGGAGTATCCGATGGCGGAAATCTACGTTTGTATGGTTTCACCGATTCCAAGGGCAACCGAGTTCTTGCGCTTACCGAGCCGGGTTAGGTAGGATCGACATCGTAGTACACCGTAAGTCCGCGCATGAGCGGAGAAGCCGTAAGATTGACATATTGCTGCCGCAGTATGTCTTTCACTTTTTTCATGGAGGCGTTGAGCTCCAGTTTCAGCATTATTTTTCGGATATACATCGACTGCACACGTGCCACAGACGGTTCCTGTGGTCCGTTTACGCGCTCACCGAATATCTGCCGCAATGAAGCAGCGTATTTCTGTGCTGTCTCCGCAAGCATGTTCGGGTCGCGGTGCTTTAGGTAGATGTTTATTATCCGTGTGAACGGCGGGAAGCCGAACGCCCGCCTTTCTTCGAGTTCGGCGCTGTAGAACCCTTCGTAGTCATGGTTCTTGGCAAAGCGCAGTACGGGATGATCCGGATTGTATGCCTGTACGAGGACAAGACCTTTGCCGTCGCGTCGTCCGGCACGTCCGGCGACCTGTTCAATCATATTGAAGGCGCGCTCGGCTGAGCGGAAATCGGGAAAATTGATTAACGAATCGGCGTTGAGAATACCGACAAGCTCAACATCTCCGAAATCGAGCCCCTTGGTAACCATTTGTGTGCCTACGAGAATGTCGGCGCTGTGGCTGGAGAAGCGGTCAATGATACTGCTGTAGCTGTCCTTGTTTCGGGTCGTGTCGAGATCCATGCGCAACACGCGCTGATTGCGGAAGCAGTCGCTTATTTCTTCCTCGAGACGCTCGGTGCCATATCCGATAATTTCCATTGCCGGTTCCTTGCACTCGGGGCAAACTGCGGGTACGGGATATTCTGCACCGCAATAATGGCACTGCAGACGGTTGGTCCGTCTATGATATGTCAGCGACACATCGCAGAAATTACATCTGGGTGTGAACGCGCACATCTTGCACCGTGCCATCGGTGAGTATCCTCGTCGGTTGTGGAAGAGTATCGCCTGCTTTTTTGCCGAAGTAGTCTCAAGCGTGGCATCGAGAAGACGAGTGGAAAAGTAGCCGCTTACTGCTTTCATGCGGCGCTGCTGCTTCATGTCCACAATCTCGATTCGCGGAAGCGCGACATTGGCGTAACGTTCCGTCAGGCTTACAAGACCGAATTTTCCGGTCTTTGCCTTGTAATACGTCTCGACAGTGGGTGTGGCGCTGCCAAGCAGCGTCTTCGCGCCGAACATCACACCAAGCATAGCCGCCGCATCGCGTCCGTTATACCGAGGTGCCGGATCTGCCTGCTTATAGCTGCTTTCGTGTTCTTCGTCGACAATGACAAGTCCGAGTCTGTCGAACGGCAGAAAAACGGCGGAGCGAGCTCCTACGGCTACGAGCGGCTCTTTAGTATCGAGCATGCGGTGCCACAGCTCGACCCGTTCGCTGTCAGAGAATTTTGAATGATAGATAAGCACTTTCTCGCCGAACACTTTCTGCAGACGTCGGGTGAGTTGGGTGGTGAGAGCAATCTCGGGAACAAGAAGAAGAGCCTGCTTGCCCTGACGCATTACGTAGTCAATGAGATGAATATATATTTCGGTTTTTCCCGAAGAAGTGACTCCGTGAAGGAGCACGACGTCTTTCTCGGAAAAACCGTGCATAATCTCGTCATACGCTTTCTTCTGTGCTTCGGAAAGCACCGGCAGGCTTCCCGTGGTAGCGCCTGAATAGGAAAAACGTGAAATCTCTTTATTGTATATCTCGCATATTCCTTTATCGGCAAGCGCCTTGACTATTGAGCGGCTTACGTCGGCGCGCTCGCACAGAACTTCAATAGGAACCTCTACCAGAGGCTGGTCTTTTTTATAGAATTGCGAGAGAGCGATGAGCGCTACCAGAGTGTCTTCCTGCTTCCGGGAGCGTTGTACTGCCTCGAATGCTTTTTCGGATGCTTCCTTGTTGTCCCTGTCGATGCATAATCTGACGTAACTTTTCTTTACGGCATGGTATCGTTCGACGATTTTTTCAGAGACCAGAAGTAGCTGCCTGTCTGTCATACGTGCAATTACCGATGTCAGTCCCGGCAGCTTGAGCTTCTTGACGATGTCTTCCGCCTTTGCCGATTTTTCTTTGCGAAGAAAGTCGAGAACGGCGCATTCTTTTTCGTCGCAGGATGCGAAAGCGTCTCCGTCGAGTTCGGAATTAATCTCGAGACGTGTCTCGCTTTCAACTTTAAGCCCCGAGGGTAGGGCTGCCTTGAATACTTCTCCTATTGTGCAGAGATAGTATTCGGCTATCCATTCCCAGAACCTAATCTGGGAGTTGCGCACTATCGGTTTGCTGTCGAGGCATGCCTCAATTTCTTTAAGAGCTATGCCGCTTGCCGGAGCGACAGGGCTGACAGATGCGACTACGCCGGTGTGGAAATGCCGCGGACCGAAAGGCACAAGCACGCGCATTCCGGGCTGGACCGCATCGACGAGCGCTTCCGGAATCCTGTAGGTGAAAGTGCCGGCAAGAGGAAGCGGCACAATGACCTGTGCGTACATTTGCTTGGCAGCCATAGCTTAATTGACAAAATCGACTGCTATGCCAATCTGGAAGCGCGAAGGATTCAGCGGATAGAAAGGCATCGAGAAATATTCGCTGCCGCCGAACAGTCCTTTGTTGGCGTGGGAGTAGAGAACGTAGAAGCGTGTTCGGCTCAACTTGAAGTTGGCGTATAGGTTGCAGAATGGATAATTGCCGACCTTGTATGTCCTCTGATTGGCAAACCCTGTTGTTGCCGGCACATAAATCGGGGAATAGTAGCGGGTATAATAGTCGCAGTCAACACCGAGCTGAACGTTGAGTGTGGCGATGTTGAACAGCAGATAGAGATTCGAACGCACGGCAAAATTCGGGAGAGGTATTACATTGTCGTCGGATGTCGTCTGATATGTCAGCTTGTTGTCCCAGTTCAGAATGCCTGCCTTAAGATTCTGGAGAAGCGATATGGATAGCACTTGCACGTTGCCGCTGTGCTGACGGGGCATGCCTTTGTCATCAAAATAGATATGATTCTGAACATTGGTTACCCCCAGAGACAGATGTGTGCCGGTGCGTCCGAGATCGATGCTGCCGCCGAGGTTGACGGTGCGCTCCTTGCCGAAATCATTGTACCAGATGAAGTGGTTGGAGATATAGTTCTTCATCAGGAAAGGAGCCTCTTCGTTACGGAAGGAGCCGAAAGCCGTCACAAAAAGGCTGTCGCCGAACAATGGGAAACGAGTCTGAAGCCGTCCGTTGATTCTTAAGTCGCCTGCGACAGGACCGAGAATGCCGATCTCGCCCGTAGCCTCATATCGAAGGAGCGAACCCTGCTGCTTAGTGAGCTGTGCTCCTGCCCAAGCGAGATTCTGAGTTTTTCTACCCTCAATTTTGCCGAAGTAGTCGGGGAGGGGAGTGAGACCTAAGCTCGCGTCGGAATGGTCGAGCGAGTCGACGGGCAGCGTGTAGCGCCTTATCTGGTGAGTGACATAAGCTGAAAGACCGAACTTGGCGTATTTGTTGAATCCCTCGAGGAGCGAAGCGCCGAGAGTGTTGGTCAGCGACCAGAAACCGGTATCGTCGTAGGTTTTGTCGGGGTTGATGTATTTGTTTCCGAAGTATTCCTCGACTTCACTGATATCGTCGTCGACGAAAAGATGCCAGTCTTTGTTGTAGCGCAGGGTATAGATGAACGATGATACGGGTATGTATGTCCGGCTTGTTATGCTGTCGCCCTCATATTCTTCTTTCCAGTAGCCGACCTTATAGCGGTTGTTTATGTAAAGTTCCTCGCCTTTAAGTCGGGTATGGGCGTCGCGGAGGTTTGTGGGAATTGATTTAGGATCGATTGTCGTCACACCTCCCTGCAGCTCTGCGGGGTCAGTGATATACAGCATGTCGGTGATACCTCCGTTTTCCTTGTTCAGGAGGTTGTAGTGGTTGAAGAAAGCCTGCAGTTCGTATCGGTCGCCCATATATGAGCCGGAAAGTCCCCATGTAAGGTCTTTCGTCGCCTGGTTTGCGTATGAGCCCTTCGAATAAAGATAGTCGAGCTTGGCGCCGATCTGCGCTTTCTCGTTGATATTGCCTGAAAAATCCATCTTGAGTCGCTCCTGGGCGTTCTCTCGTCCGCCGGAGGAATTGAACGATACAAGAGTGATGGGGATTCGGGTGTTGTAGAAGCGCATATTGGAAGCGGTGGGCATCCAGTGTTCGAGCGCATCGCGGAAGAAGAAGTCGCTCATACCCTTGCGCTCGCTATATATCATGTTCATGCCTTCCGCACCGAGATTGCCGGTCGTAGCCCAGGCGGTGGAAACCATCGAAGGTATCGCCTGACGATAATAGTTCAGCGGCAATGTGTCCATAGGCACAAGCTCCCGCAGACCCAACGGCTGGATGAGTTTCCATGAGTAGGAGAGCGGCATCAGGTCGGGTTCTTCTTTTGTCGACTCCGTTCTGCTGCGGCTGCTGCGACCGTTCTCGCCGTCCCGCTGGGCGTAGGCAGAGAATGTGGTAAACGACAATATTATAATAATCGCTGTAAGCGCTGATTTGCAAATCTTCATAACAATGCAAAATTACTAAATTCCCGTCAATAGTTCAGCTCCCGGAATATAAAAAAAACAGGGGCTTTAGGCTCCTGTGCGATTATATAGTCGCCTTACGGCGGAAAAATATTCAGCGGGATGCAAGAGCTGTCTCTATCGACTCAATCTGTGAGGCGAATTTTTTGCTCAGCTTGATGCGGTCTTCGACGCTTGTGCAGGCGTGTATCACAGTGGCGTGCGTGCGGTCGAGTTTCTTGCCTATCGCGGTCATCGACATTTTAGACAGTTTCTTTGCGAGGTACATGACAACCTGACGCGCATCGGCAACCTCGCGTTTGCGTGTTTTTGTAAATATTAGATCGGGAGTGATGTTGAAACCTGACGCCACAGCATCGGTAATCATCTCGAAGTTGACCTGGCTACGTTTGATGCGTACGGCGTTAGCGACGACTCGGCGGGCGAGGTCGAGCGTAATGTCGCAGTTGAGATATGTCGCATGCGCCACGAGAGAAACGAGGACGCCTTCAAGCTCGCGGACGCTTTGCGTTACATTGCCGGCAATAAATTCTGTGATGTCGCTGGGAAGGTTGATACCGTCTTGTTCCGATTTGAGTTTGAGTACTTCACGACGCAGTACCATGTCGGGACGCTCAAGCTCTACCTGCATGCCCCATTTGAAACGGTTGAGCAGACGAGCCTCGAAGCCTTCCATTTCAGCAGGCGCGCAATCGCTCGACATTATAATCTGTTTGTCGTGCAGATGCAGGTGGTTGAAGATATGGAAGAAGCAGTTCTGGGTGCCGGGCATGTTCTGAAGATCCTGAACATCGTCGATGATGAGCGTGTCGACGCTCTGGTAGAAATGGAAGAAACTGTTGATGTTCTTCGCAGCTGCTGCGGTATACTGGTTCTGGAACAGACGGGCGGTCGTATAAAGAACGCGTGCGTCGGGATTGTGTTCCTTGATTCGAATACCGATAGCCTGTATCAGGTGAGTCTTTCCTACACCGGACGGACCGAATACAAACAGGGGGTTGAATGTCTTGATTGACGGATTGTCGCCGATAGACTCGCCGATAGAGCAGGTAATCTTGTTGCAGTCGCTGAGACAGTAGTTCTCGAAAGTGTATCGCGAGTTGAGCTGCGGATCGAAATTGCTGCACGAAGGTTCGTGGAACGGATTTGCCGCA
>JAGBDG010000042.1 GCA_017937625.1 Muribaculaceae bacterium
TATTTACAGTAGCGCGATAACATCTTCAAGCTACATTCCGCTCCAACGTCCTTTAGGACAACACCTTCTACTAAACGCAAGCAAACTGCCGAAGCGTATACCCAATTTACGTTTTGTGATATTGGAATTAATGTCTAATTTTGTATGGATTGAAAACAGATACCTTATATACTATGAAAATTAATGCAATAATGAGAATTTTTGTAGCAGGATGCCTCCTTTCGGGCGTTCTCGCCATACATGCCAAAGACAATGCGCCTGTGCTTGTGGTGCGAATAGATGACCTTGGAGCTTTTCACTCTGTCAACGAAGCGTGCATCGACACATATCGCTCCGGAATAGCAAAAAGTGTGGAGGTCATGCCTGTAGCGGCTTGGTTTCCGGAAGCGGTGAAGATGCTGAAAGAGAATCCAGGACTCGACGCAGGCGTACATCTCGCGATAACGAGCGAATGGGAAAACGCAAAGTGGCGTCCGCTGACACACTGTCCCAGTCTGACAGACGAAAACGGATATTTCTACCCCATGATGTTCCCAAACGCCGCCTACCCCGGACAATCCATACTCGAACAGAAGCCCGACATGAAAGAAATCGAGCAGGAATTCAGAGCGCAGATAGAAATGGCGCTGAAAAACATTCCGCAGCTCAGCCATATCTCGGGACACATGCTCTCGACCGGATTCAACAAAGAAGTGAACGAGCTTGTGCGCCGTCTCGCCCAGGAATATAACCTCACAGCAGTCGACCGCTCTAATTCGGCGCAGGAATATGAGTTCAGCTATATGGACTACGACGGTCCGAAGGTGACGCCCGCAGAAAAGGAAGCAGCATTCATCAGCGCCCTTGGCAAACTCGAGCCGGGCAAACGCTATCTTTTCCTCGATCATCCCGCCTATGACAACGACGAGATGAAGACAGTGTTCCACATCGGATATGAGGACGTTGCGAAAGACCGCCAGGGCGTCACCGACTTCATGACCAGTCCGAACGTGCAGAAAGCCATAGACGAAAAAGGAATAAAACTTATCACTATCAACCAGCTCACCAAAGGTCTGCCGCGCGCCGAGGCGTCGAAGAAGCTCGACAAGGCAGTTGATAAATATCTGGAGGCGGCAAAGAAGGACGGTCAGGACATACACAGCTTGATGATTGTGCAGCACGGCAATGTATTAGCCGAAAAATGGCAGAGCGAGGGCAGGGAAGACAAGCCTCACACGCTCTACTCCGTCAGCAAGACGTTTACGGCGACAGCCGTAGGCTTTGCCGTCGGCGAAGGCAAGCTGAAACTCACCGACAAAGTAATATCCTTCTTCCCCGACAAACTGCCCACAGAAGTAAGCGACAACCTTGCCGCCATGACAGTGCGCGACCTGCTAACGATGAACTGCGGACACGAGACAGAAATATACGACAAGCTGCACGACAACAAGGACGTCGACTGGGTCAAGGAATTCCTCGCGCATCCCGTCGAGCACAAACCGGGAACGTGCTTCACATACAACAGCATCGGCACCTACATGCTGTCGGCGATAGTGCAGAAAGTGACAGGCGAGAAGATTGTCGACTATCTGTTCCCGCGCCTTTTCCGTCCGCTCGGCATCGTGGATGTCGTCTGGAAAGAAAGCCCGCAGGGCATCAACACCGGTGGCTGGGGTCTGTCGCTCAAGACTGAGGACCTTGCGAAGATGGGACTTCTGTTCCTTCAGAAGGGCAAATGGAACAGCAAGCAGGTTCTGCCTGAGGGATGGACAGAGGAGGCATCATCACGTCAGGTGTCGTCAGTACACGGAACCGTGGATGCTAAAAAAATGAAAAAACTCGCCAAGACCAGCGACTGGGCGCAGGGCTACGGCTACCAGATGTGGCGCTGCCGCAACAACGCCTATCGCGCCGACGGTGCATACGGACAGTACATACTTGTCATACCCGACAAAGACGCCGTGATAGTCATCACCGCCAACCTCCCCAACATGCAGGCAGAGCTCAACCTCATCTGGAAACACCTCCTGCCCGCGCTCTAACAGAACATACGCATTTATCATTCTGTATTGCTGATTTAGTTTTTTGGAGACAACGGGCACGATGAAATTTTGTGCGTTTTGCTGAAATGTTTTTTTTTCGTACCTTTGTATGCTAAAATCAAGAATGACAATCACACCTTTCTTATAGAAAAGAAATGACAGAAGAAAAAGAGGAATACAGTGCCAGTAATATTCAGGTGCTCGAAGGACTCGAGGCAGTCCGCAAGCGTCCTGCGATGTATATTGGCGACATTTCTGAAAAAGGTCTGCACCACCTCGTCTACGAGGTAGTGGACAACTCCATCGACGAAGCCCTCGCGGGCTATGCCAAGGAAATCAACGTCACCATCAACGAGGACAACTCCATAACGGTGGTCGACGACGGCCGAGGCATCCCCGTGGACATGCACGAGAAGGAGCACAAGAGCGCCCTCGAGGTCGTTCTGACAGTGCTTCACGCCGGCGGTAAGTTCGACAAGGGCTCCTACAAGGTTTCCGGCGGTCTGCACGGCGTGGGCGTATCCTGCGTCAACGCGCTCTCTACCTATCTGCGCGCCGAAGTACGCCGCAACGGCAAGATCTACGCCCAGGAATACAGCTGCGGCAAGCCGACGACCGCCCTCGAGATAGTAGGCGACAGCGAGCACACGGGCACGACCATCATCTTCAAGCCCGACGCAAGTATATTCACGACAACAGTCTACGACTACTCTACCCTCGCCAACCGTCTGCGTGACCTCGCCTTCCTGAACTCAGGCATCACGCTTCATCTGACCGACATGCGTCAGCTCGACTCCGAGGGCAATCCGCGCAAGGAGACATTCTACTCAAAGAACGGTCTGCGCGAGTTCGTGGAGTACATCGACTCGAACAAGGAATCGCTCATCAACGACGTGATTCACCTGAACACCGAGCGTCAGGGAGTGCCCGTCGAGGTCGCCCTCACATACAACACGACATCCAACGAGAACATCTACTCGTTTGTCAACAACATCAACACGATAGAAGGCGGCACACACCTCACCGGTTTCCGCCGCGGTCTGACCACGACCCTCAAGAAATACGCCGAGGACAACAACCTGCTGAAAAACGCCAAGGTAGAGATCAGCGCCGAAGACTTCCGCGACGGTCTGACAGCCGTCATCTCCGTGAAGGTTCTCGAGCCCCAGTTCGAAGGTCAGACCAAGACCAAGCTCGGCAACAGCGAGATTGCTCCCGCCGTCAGCTCCGCCGTGTCCGAGGCACTTTTCAACTATCTCGAGGAAAACCCGCGCGAGGCTAAGCTGATTGTCGAGAAAGTCGTGCTCGCCGCACAGGCACGCCATGCCGCTCTCGCCGCACGCCAGAAGATTCTGCGCAAATCGCCTCTGTTCGGCGGAGGTCTGCCCGGCAAACTCAGCGACTGCTCCAGCCGCACGGCAGAAGACTGCGAGCTCTTCCTCGTCGAGGGTGACTCCGCAGGCGGTACGGCAAAGCAGGCACGCGACCGCCGTTATCAGGCAATCCTCCCGCTGCGAGGCAAAATCCTCAACGTCGAAAAAGCGATGGACCACAAGATTTTCGACAACCAGGAAATCACGAGCCTTTTCCGCGCGCTCCGCGTCACCATCGGCACCGACGAGGACCCGAAGGCGCCGAACCTCTCGAAGCTCGCGTACCACAAGATCATCATCATGACCGATGCCGATGTCGACGGCGCTCACATCGCCACGCTGCTCATGACATTCTTCTTCCGCCGCATGCGCCCGCTGATCGAACAGGGCTACCTCTTCCTTGCGTCGCCGCCACTCTACAAATGCAAGATGGGACAGGTCGAGGAATACTGCTGGAACGACATGCAGGTACAGCAGTTCATCAGCAAATACGGCGAGCGCACAACCATCCAGCGCTACAAAGGTCTCGGCGAGATGTCCGACGAGGAGCTACGCGTGACCACAATGTCGCCCGAGCACCGCATCCTCAAGCAGGTACACATCAGCGACGCAGCAGAAGCCGACCGCATCTTCTCGATGCTCATGGGCGAGGACGTAGGACCGCGCCGCGACTTCATCGAATCGAACGCAACATACGCCAACATCGACGCATAAAACCGCACAAGCCTCCGGAATGTTATATCTACATACCGGAGGCTTTACTATCTGTCTTCGGGTAAGCACGTTTTCAACACAGCATGACCATGGCTAAAACAAAAGACACAAGAAAACAGGCAGCACGCATCAGAGCTTCTGTCGACGCCTATATCGCCGGCACACCCACCGGCTCATACAACTATAAACAAGTTTCCGCAGCATTAGGACTCACATCGCCCGGCGAACAGCGAACCGTGGCGCTCTATCTCGCCGAACTCGCCTTCGACGGACTCATTATAGAGACCGCTCCGGGCAAGTACAAGTCGCCGCAGCGAAGCACCAAGGCTACGGGCGTGTTCGTACGCCGCTCAAACGGCAAGAACAGCGTCATCACCGACGACGACAATGAAGAGATCTTCGTCGCAGAGCGCAACTCCATGCACGCCCTCAACGGCGACCGCGTGGAAGTGACAATCGCCGCACGCGTAAAGGGCCGAGAGCCGGAGGCTGAGGTCACCGACATCATCGAGAAGAAAGACCAGACGTTCATCGGAACCCTGAAAGTCGAGCGCCACTACGCCTATCTGCAGACCGACTCCAAATTCCTCGCCACCGACATCTTCATCCCCCGTGCCAGGCTCAAGGGCGGACGCACAGGCGACAAGGCTATCGTACGGATAACGCAGTGGGACGACGACGCCAAGAATCCCGTAGGCGAGATTATCGACATCTTGGGCACCGCCGGCGACAACAACGCCGAGATGCACGCCATACTTGCGGAATACGGACTGCCCTACCGCTACCCCGAGGCTGTCGAGAAAGCCGCCGACAAAATAGACGCCGGCATCACCGACGAGGAAGTGGCAAAGCGCGAGGACATGCGCGGCGTCCCGACGTTCACCATCGACCCCAAGGACGCGAAGGACTTCGACGACGCCCTCTCGATACGCACGCTGCCCAACGGCAACTACGAAGTAGGCGTCCATATCGCCGACGTGACCCACTACGTCAAGCCCGACACTATAATAGACCGCGAGGCGCGCGAGCGCGCAACGAGCGTCTACCTGGTGGACCGTACCGTGCCTATGCTACCCGAGCACCTGTGCAACGGCATCTGTTCGCTCCGTCCCGACGAGGACAAGCTCGCATTCTCGGTCATTTTCGAGATGAACAGGCGCGGCGAGGTGCTCAACCACAGAATCGGAAGGACAGTCATCCGCAGCAACCGCCGCTTCACCTACGAGGAGGCGCAGAACGTCATCGAGACCAAGAAAGGCGACTACCGCGACGAGATACTCACCCTCGACGCTCTTGCCAAGATTCTGCGTAAGGAGCGCTACGACAACGGCTCCGTCGACTTCGACCGCCTCGAGGTCCGCTTCGACATCGACGAGAACGGTCGCCCGCTCAACGTCTACTTCAAGGAATCCAAGGACGCAAACAAGCTCATAGAGGAATTCATGCTCCTTGCCAACCGCACCGTCGCAGCCGCTATCGGCATGCCGGTCAACAAGAAAAAGCCCAAGGCGTTTGTCTACCGCGTCCACGACGTGCCCGACCCCGAACGCCTCAACGACCTCGCCAACCTCTCCCGGGCGTTCGGCTACCGGCTCAAGACCAAGGGAACGCCGTCCGACATCAACCGCTCGCTCAACAAAATGCTCCAGGACATCAAGGGCAAAGGCGAGGAGAATCTGCTGTCGACGCTCGCCGTGCGCACCATGGCAAAAGCCGTGTATTCCTCCACCAACATCGGCCACTACGGTCTCGGATTCGAATACTACACGCATTTCACCTCCCCGATCCGCCGCTACCCCGACATGATGGTACACCGTCTGCTCGAACGCTATCTTGCCGGAGGACGGAGCGTCAACCTCGTCAAGCTCGAGGAGGAATGCAAGCACTCCTCCGACATGGAGCAGCTTGCCTCGAACGCAGAGCGAGCCTCCATAAAATACAAGCAGGTGGAGTACATGGGCGAGCGTCTCGGCGAGATTTACGACGGCATCATCTCCGGCGTTACCGAATGGGGACTGTACGTCGAGCTTGAGGAGAACAAATGCGAGGGACTTGTGCCCATGCGCGACCTCGCCGATGACTACTACGACTTCGACCCGAAGCAGTACTGTCTGATAGGACGCCGCCACAACCACCGCTACCGCCTTGGCGACAAGATACGCGTCCAGGTGGCTCGTGCCGACCTTCAGAAGAAGCAGCTCGATTTCGCCCTCATCGACGAGAAGAATCCTCCCAGAAGCGTCGAGGCGCTGAAATCGCAGAAGCAGCCCGCCCGACGTCCCGAGGAAGAGAAGAAAGGCAAGAAACGCAACAAGAAAGCACGCCGATGAGCTGTACGCCTGCCAAGGGAAGCATCCTGATCGAAGGTCTGCGGGTGTTCTCGTACATAGGTGTTTTACCTCAGGAGAAGACCGTCGGAAACACCTTCGAGGTCGACGTGCGCCTCGACTTCGATTGCGGCAGAGTTCTGGAAAACGGCGATATCGCCGATACCATAAATTATGCAGCGGCGGTCGAGACAATCCGGCACGAAATCGAAAAGCCCGCGGAGCTGCTCGAGGAGACCGGCGGACGTATACGCCGCGCGCTGTGCGCGCAGTTCCCGGCAATAAGCGGCGGAAGCATAGCCCTTTACAAAATCCACCCGCCCATCGCCGCCGAGCTCGCACGAGTCGGTTTCAGGCTCGAATGGTAAGTGTTAGCCGCGAACGTCGATTAACAAAAGTTGACATCGGTCAAGGACCGACAACACTTTCAGAAGACAGTTTTCACAAAACATGTTTTAAAACATGTTTTGATGTATTGGTTTAGTTCCCAACTATTTGCAAAGGCATTTCGGCGAGAGCCGCGATGCCTTTCAGTTTTTTTATTACTCGTGTTTTTTTAATTTCGGAGAAAAACCGCTATCTTTGAAGCAATGAAATAAAAAATTAACAAGACTTAACTTGCTTGCCATGGAGCAAACATTCATAATCCTTAAACCTTCGACAATTTCACGCAGCCTTGTAGGCGATGTCCTTACGCGATTCCAGCGCAAGGGTCTACGCATTGCCGGCATCAAGATGATGCAGCTCGACGAGGCAATCCTCCGCGAGCACTATGCTCACCTTGTGGAACGTCCTTTCTTCCCGACACTTGTAAAATCAATGATGAAGACACCCGTCATCGTCATGGTTCTTGAAGGCAAGGACGTCATATCGGTAGTGCGCGCTATGGTAGGCGCCACCAACTGCCGCGCGGCAGCTCCCGGCACCATCCGCGGCGACTTCGGCATGAGCGGTCAGGAAAACATCGTCCATGCCTCCGACAGCCCCGAGAACGCAGTGATTGAAATCAACCGTTTCTTCAAGCCCGAAGAAATTTTCAGCTACGAGCTTCCTACCGTAGCTTCCATCTACGCACCCGACGAACGTTAAAAGCAGAAAGATCTCTCCGATGAACAAGATACTTGCGGCTGCAGCCGCGCTTACAATATGCCTGACGGCAACATCGCAGAACTACCGTCTGCCCGAGCGTCACTCCGCCAACCACGACAACCTGCTGGCGAACCAGGGCAACGCGGGCATTTCTGTAGAGAACACAGGCAAATATCTCGAGGCACTCTTCGAAGAGGAAGAGGAGCCCGAACTCGACATTTACACCGAAGGCTGGGACAGCCAGGCTGTCAACTGCTACAAGGAGGCTGACGTGCCGCAGACCGCTGTCATCGACGTCACCAACTTCGCCATGCCCCACAAAGGCTATATCACCTCGCCTTACGGCTACCGCCGCCGTTTCCGCCGCATGCACAAAGGCGTCGACCTTAAGCTCAACATCGGCGACACGGTACGCGCAGCCTTCGACGGCAAGGTGCGCATCGTCCGCAATCAGGGACGCCGCAAAGGCTACGGCATGTACATCGTCATCCGCCACGCCAACCAGCTCGAGACCGTCTACGGTCACCTTTCGAAATGGCTCGTCGAGCCCGACCAGTTCGTCAAGGCTGGCGATCCGATCGCCCTTGGCGGCAACACGGGACGTTCGACAGGTCCGCACCTCCATTTCGAGACCCGCTACATGGGTTATGCCATAAACCCGTGCGCCATCTTCGACTTCGCAAACCAGACGACCCATACCGATACCTATACTTTCGACAAGAGAACATACCAGAAAGCGCGCAACTTCGACCCGAAGGCAAACAGCGAGTATGCGCAGCAATATCTGAAAGAGAATCCGACAAAACCTTATGTCCGCTCGTCGAAATCGTCGACAGCCTCGTCGGCTGGCGCATCATCCTACAAGGTCCGCAAGGGCGACTCCCTGAGCAAGATCGCATCGCGCAACGGCACCACGGTAGCTAAGCTCTGCCAGCTCAACGGCATCAGCACCAAGACGAAACTACGCATCGGACAAAAGCTGAGAGTCCGGTAAACGAAAGATATACCCGTCTAAAGCCGCGTCCTCCCCGACACGGCTTTTTTTGTGCTCCGGCGCGGCAGTATTTGCAGGAAAATGAGTAACTTTACACATTATTGTATTATGCTTATGAAAACCCGCTTTCTGACATATTTCCTGCTGCTTTGCGCCGTTCTTGTTTCATGCAACCGCACCGACCGCCGTCTGCGCGACATCGACAGCATCA
>JAGBDG010000043.1 GCA_017937625.1 Muribaculaceae bacterium
AACTGGGACGGCATGATTGTCACCGACGGGGCTGACATCAACACCCTCGACCCCCGCGAGAAAGTGGCGAAAGACAACAAGGACGCCATACGCATCGCCATCAATGCCGGCATCGACATGAGTATGGATCCTTACAGCCCTGATTTCTGCGTACTTCTTAAGGAACTCGTTCAGGAAGGCAAAGTCAGCATGGAACGCATCGACGACGCCAACCGCCGCATTCTCCGTCTGAAATACCGTCTCGGTCTTTTCGATAATCCCAACACAGGCGGCAAGGACTACAAGAAGTTCGGTTCCGACGAATATGCTGCGACAGCGCTCAAAGCAGCGGAAGGCTCCGAAGTTCTCCTCAAGAACGACGGCATACTTCCCCTCGCCAAAGGCAAGAAGATTCTCCTCACAGGTCCTAACGCGAACCAGATGCGTTGCCTCAACGGCGGCTGGAGCTACACCTGGCAGGGCTCGAACGCCGAATTCCTCGCCGAAAAATACAACACTATTTACGAGGCTCTCTGCAACAAATACGGAACCGACAATGTAATTCTCGAGCAAGGTGTTACTTACAATGAGAAGAGTCAATCGTATCAGGCTGAGAACGAGCCTGAGATTGAAAAGGCTGTTGCCGCAGCACAGAAAGCAGACGTCATCATCGCCTGCATCGGCGAGAACAGCTACTGCGAAACTCCGGGCAACCTCAGCGACCTCTGGCTTTCCGAGAACCAGCGCAACCTCGTGAAAGAACTCGCAAAGACAGGCAAACCCATCGTTCTCGTACTCAACGAAGGCCGTCCACGTCTTATCGCCGACATCGAACCTCTCGCAAATGCTGTTGTCGACATTCTTCTTCCTGGCAACTACGGCGGCGACGCCCTCGCAAATCTTCTCGCAGGCGACGCGAACTTCTCTGCCAAGCTCCCCTACACCTATCCCCGCGAAATCAACTCTCTCGCCAACTACGACTACAAGGTCAGCGAGGAAATCGGAACGATGTCCGGCGCTTACAACTACGACGCAAAGGTTTCGCTCCAGTGGCCTTTCGGCTACGGCTTGAGCTACACCACATACGGCTACAGCAACCTCACCGTCGACAAGACCAATTTCAAGGAAGATAACACACTTACCGTCAAAGTCAACGTAACCAATACAGGCAGCGTCGCTGGTCAGGAGCCCGTACTTCTCTACAGCAGCGACCTCGTGGCTTCTCTCGTTCCTGACAACCGTCGTCTGCGCGACTTCACTAAGATTAGTCTCAATCCCGGCGAGACAAAGACTGTGACCTTCGAGCTGCCCGCCAAGAAACTTGCTTTTGTCGGCAAAGACGGCAAATGGCGACTTGAAGAAGGCGAATTCATCCTCAAGGTCGGCGACCAGACTGTCAAAGTCTTCTGCGAAGAAACCAAAGTCTGGGACGTGCCCAACATCTGATTGTCACACATCCCTATAATGAAGAATCCCCGGAGCGGCGCTCCGGGGATTCTTCATTATATTATTATACGGAATAATTATCCGAACTTGCTAATCTTGCGAAGTTGCGGTTCGTTGACAATCTTGATTCGTCTGCCGTCGACGATAAGAAGTTTCTCGGTTACGAAAGCCGAAAGAGTGCGGATTGCATTCGAGGTTGTCATGTTCGAGAGGTTCGCCAGATCCTCGCGCGACATATATATCTTAAGAGTAGAATTGTCGTCCTCGTAGCCGTAGTTGTCAAGCATCACCATGAGTGCCTCTGCAAGACGACCGCGGATATGTTTTTGTGTAAGGTTTACAATCTTTGTGTCAGAACCGCCGAGATTGCGAGAAAGCTCGTGTATAAAGAACATTGCCAGGTCGGGATTCTGACGTATGAGTTTGCTGACGAGGTCAAGAGGAATTGCGCCGAGAGTCGAAGGCTCAAATGCGAGTGCGCTGGAAACGTATGGTTCTTTAGCAAAATAGGCGCGATAACCGAAATACTGTACAGGGCGCATCAGACGCAGAATCTGAACACGACCGCCGACGCCTTCCTTGGTCTTCTTTACTTTGCCTTTGAGAAGGCACCAGAGATATTCCGGGGTTTCACCCTCGGCATAGATGAGCTGGTTCTTTTTAAATGAATGAATCTGGAGATTGTCGGCAACGACCCTTTTCTCTTCAGGGGTAAGAATAGACCATATCTCGGCCATATCTTCGTTGATGACCTTTTCCAGCGTGGCTTTTATCATAGTTGACTGTACTTATGCTGTGCAATAGTGTTATATAGCAGCAAAATTAATAATAATATATGAATTGGCAAAATAATCGTTTAAAAATTACGAATTTTCGGCGAATTTATCGAAAAAAAGTCGAAAAATTTTGTTTCTCGCATCCAGTAAAGATGCAGTTTGATTTGAATTCTTATCAGGGACTCCACGCACATACGTTTCAATTGATAATCAGATATTTAACTTAATCAAGTATATTTTAAGAGGTTATAATAACGGATATATCGAAAATTTTAACGAAATTTGCAGTTTGAAAGAAGACCTCTAAAGGTTTTATCCGACATTTATGGAATTTACAGCAGAACAAATAGCCAGCCATTTGGGCGGCGAGATTGTGGGCGACGGCAAAATTGCAGTCAGCACATTCGCAAAAATCGAAGAAGCCGGCAAAGGCGCTCTCACATTTCTCGCCAATCCCAAATATACGCACTATCTATACACCACAGGCGCCTCTGCCGTGCTTGTGCGTCGTGATTTCGAGCCGGAACAGCCCGTCAGTGCAACACTTATCAAAGTAGACGACCCCTACGGAGCGCTTGCCCAGCTGCTCTCACTGGTAGGACAGGCTATCAAGCCACGTCACTCCGGTATCGAGGAAGGTTGCCACATCGACCCCACGGCCGAAATAGGCGAAGGTTGCTATGTCGGCGCATTCGCTTACATCGGTGCCGGCGCTAAAATCGGTAAAAACGTACAGATATATCCTCAGGCATATATAGGCGAAGGCGTCACCATCGACGACGACAGCGTGATATATCCCGGCGTCAAGATTTACTACGGCTGCCGCATCGGCAAACGTTGCATCATCCACGCCGGAGCTGTCATAGGCTCTGACGGCTTCGGCTTTGCTCCCGACAAAAACGGCGTCTACCACAAGATTGAGCAAGTCGGCATTGTTGTTCTCGAAGACGATGTCGAAATCGGCGCTAACACCACCATCGACCGCTCTACCATGGGGTTCACCCTCATTTCACACGGTGTCAAACTCGACAACCTCATTCAGGTCGCTCACAATGTCACCATCGGTCACGACACAGTCATGGCTTCGCAGGTTGGCATCGCCGGCTCCACGCAGATTGGCTCCAACTGCATGTTCGGCGGTCAGGTCGGCGTTGCAGGTCACATCAGTGTCGGCAACAACGTTGTGCTCGGCGCACAGTCAGGCGTTGCAGGCAATATTCCCGACAATCAGCGTCTCATTGGCTCACCGACTGTTCCGCAGATGGACTTCGCGCGACAGGTTGCCGCTCTCCGTCGGCTTCCCGACCTTCTCAGACGTTTCGACGCTCTTGAGAAAGATATAAAGAATAATAAACAATAACGAAATAACACATCCTTGCAATGAAGCAGACAACTCTGAACGGTGAGTTCACCCTCGAAGGCAAAGGTCTCCATACCGGTGCTCACATAGCGGCTACCTTCCGCCCCGCTCCCGAAGGTCACGGATACAAAATACAGCGTACCGACCTTGAAGACTGCCCCGTTATCGACGCCGTCGCCGAAAACATCGTCGCCACTCAGCGCGGCACCGTTATCGGTAAAGGTGACGTTACCATCAGCACTATCGAACATGCCATGGCGGCTCTCTACGCTTCCGGCATCGACAACTGCCTCATCACCGTGGACGGTCCCGAGATTCCTATCCTCGACGGCAGCGCGAAGCCTTTCTTCGAAGGCATCAAGAGCGTCGGCATCGTCGAGCAGAACTGCGACAAAGACTTCTACTATGTGAAGCACAAAGTCGAGGTATGCGACCCCGAGACCGGCTCAAAGCTCATGCTGCTTCCCGACGACGAGTTCAGCGTCGACGTCAAGGTAAATTTCGACTCCGAAGTGCTCGCCAACCAGTATGCCACTCTCGACCATATCTCCGATTTCGAGAAAGAAGTCGCATGGGCACGTACTTTCGTCTTTGTCCGCGACATCGAGAATCTTCTCCATGCCGGACTCATCCGCGGCGGCGACCTTGAGAACGCCATCGTAATCTACGAGAATCCCAAGCCTCAGAAAGAGCTTGACAAGCTCGCCGACCTCATGGGCGTTCCGCACCACAACGCCGACGACCTCGGCTTCCTCAACACCATTCCTCTCCACGCTCCCAACGAGCCCGCTCGTCACAAGCTCATGGACCTCATTGGCGACATCGCTCTCATCGGTCGCCCGCTCAAAGGACGGATCATAGCTACCAAACCCGGACATACCATCAACGCCCAGCTCTCAAAGGCTCTCCGTTCCGACATCAAGCGTCAGGAAGTTCAGGCACCATATTATAATCCCAATGCCGAGCCTCTGATGGACAACAACGCCATCCGCGCCGCTCTGCCCCACCGCTACCCCATGCTCCTTGTCGACAAGATTATCGACAAGTCCGAAAACTATATCGTAGGTATCAAGAACGTCACTACAAACGAGCCCTTCTTCCAGGGACATTTCCCTCAGGAGCCCGTCATGCCCGGCGTCCTCCTCGTCGAGGCTATGGCTCAGACCGGCGGTCTGCTCGTTCTCAGCATGGTGCCCGACCCCGAGCGCTACTCCACATATTTCATGAAAATCGACAATGTGAAGTTCCGTCAGAAAGTCGTTCCCGGCGATACCCTCATCTTCCACGTTTCGTTCATCACCCCCATGCGCCGCGGTATGGCTGTCATGAAAGGACGTGCATTTGTGGGAGAGAAAGTAGTTTGCGAATGCGAGTTCATGGCACAGATAGTAAAGAACAAATGAGCAATATACACCAGTTCTCATCAGTAAATCCCGACGCAAAGATTGCTTCGGACGTTGTCATAGGACCGTTCACCACCATCGACGCTAACGTCGAGATCGGCGAGGGTTGCCGCATCGGCAGCAATGTCACCATTCTCTCGGGTGCGCGCATAGGAAAGAACGTAACCGTCTTCCCCGGCGCTGTCATCTCAGCTATTCCGCAGGACCTTAAGTTCAAAGGAGAAGACACTACTGCAATCATCGGCGACAACTGTGTCATCCGAGAGTGCGTCACCGTCAACCGAGGCACAGCTGCCAAAGGTCGCACGGTCATCGGCAAAAACTGTCTGCTCATGGCATACAGCCACATTGCCCACGACTGCATCCTCGGCGACAACATCATCATCAGCAACGCCAGCCAGATTGCCGGCGAGGTACAGATTGATGACTACGCCATCATCGGCGGAGGCAGCCTCATACACCAGTTCTGCCACATCGGCACACACATCATGATGCAGGGCGGCGCTCTCGTCAACAAGGACGTTCCACCCTACGCCATGGTTGGTCGAGAGCCCCTTTGCTTCACCGGTCTGAATGTAGTCGGACTGCGCCGCCGCGGATTCTCCGCCGATAAAATCGCCGAAATCAACGAGATTTACCGCATCATCTACGACAGCGGACGCAATATTTCCGAAGCTGTTAACTATGTCGAGGAATCAATGCCTCAGACACCTGAGCGAGACATCATCATAGATTTCGTTCGCAAAGGTGAGCGTGGCATCGTTCGCGCATACACCGGGAAATAAGAGTATTTCCTGCTAAAACATACAGGCATGGTCGGAGGGTCCGTCGCTCGTCCGTTATCTAAGGGACGGGAGGAAAGTCCGGGCAACACAGAGCACCATATTTCCTAACGGGAAGCTATCGGCAACGGTAGAGAAGTGTGACAGAAAACAACCGCCGCTTTGCGGTAAGGGTGAAAAGGCGAGGCAAGAGCTCACCGGGCGCGACGGCGACATCGCGTGCCGCACACCTTATGGGTTGCAAAGCCAAGTATACCGGCATCCAAGGGCTGCTCGTCCATTGCCGGGGGGTAGGCTGCGTCAGATAAATGACGGACGGCGCGGAGCAACTCTCATTCGAGAAAGTGACTGCGCCACATAACCCGGCTTATACTCCGACCATGCTTTTTTTTCCTTAATCATCAGATACCCTGAAGATATGGCAGACAAAAACAACTGGTTCACCGTTCCTGCTGTCGACGACGACGGCATGACAATTATCGTCACCGGACGTCTCGACGTCGACTCTTACCGCGCCCGTAGCCGCAACAGCATACGCGTCGAGGTTTCGATGCCATATATCCCCGAAGGACCCCTCGGATTTCCTGATGGACCCACAGCAGAACTCCTCGAGCAGGCTACCGAGGCGATGCAGAAAGAACTCAAAGGGAAGAACACGGCGATGATGACAGGAATATTCACTGGCGCCGGAAAACGCGAGTGGGTGTTCTATACGTTCAGCACCGACGTCTTCGGTTCATTTCTCAATCGCGCGCTCGCCGAACTGCCTGAGCTTCCTCTGACCATCTATGCCGAGAACGACCCCGGATGGGAAGAATACGACGAAATGCTCTCAGTTGCCGAAGGGGCTTCCGCCGATTGAAAAAACGCTTGATATTCTAAACACTTTTATCTCATTTACCACATGAAAAAACTGTTTCCTATTCTTTTTGCCGGCATCGCTTGCATAACAGCGTCATGTCAGGCTGAAAAACACAACACACTGACCGCCGAAGAACAAGCCGACGGCTGGGAACTCCTTTTCGACGGCGAGACCCTCAACGGTTGGCGCGACTATAACGGCACCGAGCTCACAATGCCCTGGCATGTCGTCGACGGCACCATTCAGGCTCACGGCGACGGCAGCGACCTCACCGGCTATATCGTCACCGACCGCCGGTTCGACAACTTCATCCTCGACTGGGACTGGAAACTCTCGCACGGCGGAAACTCCGGCGTCCTCTACCACGTTGTCGAAAATCCTTTCTTCAAAGTTCCCTACGTCACCGGTCCCGAATATCAGCTCATCGACAACGAAGGCTGGGAAGAAGACAATGCCCCGACAAAACTCGAGCCCTGGCAGAAACTTGGCGTCGACTACGCCATGCATCTTCCCGACTCCACCAAGATGAAAGTCAATCCTCAGGGAGAATGGAACAACTCGCGCATCGTTTTCGACAACGGACACGTCGAGCACTGGCTCAACGGAGAGAAAATTCTCGAATTCGAGGCTTGGACCGACGACTGGTATGCTCGCAAGAACAGCGGCAAATGGGAAAACGCTCCCGAGTACGGTCTCGCCGGCACAGGTGTTATTTGCCTCCAGGATCACGGCTATCCCGCTTCGTTCCGTAATATCAAGATCAAGCAGCTTCCCAAGAAAGAAAAGCCTGTTAAATCGCTTTTCAACGGCAAAGACCTCACCGGATGGACTGCATACGGAACCGAACTGTGGTATGTCAATCCCGACAGCCTCCTCGTTTGCGAAAGCGGACCCGACAAAAAGTATGGCTATCTTGCAACCAACGACTACTACACCGATTTCGACCTCACAGTCGATTTCAAGCAGCTCGCCAACGGCAACTCCGGCATCTTCTTCCGCTCTTTCGTAGAAGATGACGCCACCGTCCACGGCTGGCAGTGCGAAGTTGCTCCGCGTGGCAACGACTCGGGCGGTATCTACGAAAGCTACGGACGTGGCTGGCTCGTTCAGATACCCGAAGAAAAAGAAAATATCCTCAAGGAAGGCGACTGGAACACCATGCGTCTCCGTGTCGAAGGCGACCATATCCAGACATGGCTCAACGGCGAACCTATGGCTGATTTCCACGACGAACAGATCGGCAAGGCAACCGGACGCATAGCCCTCCAGATTCACGACGGCGGCGGCATCAAAGTCCTCTGGAAAAACCTCAACATCCAGCAACTCTAAAACTCCCAATCATAAAAGAGGCAGCCCCCGC
>JAGBDG010000044.1 GCA_017937625.1 Muribaculaceae bacterium
GCCGCGCGCCACATCGCCAAGAACCTCGTCGCTGCAGGCGTCGCCGACCGCGCCCTCGTGCAGGTGGCATACGCCATCGGCAAGGCTGAGCCCGTAAGCATCAACATCAACACCTACGGCACAGCTCACTGCGGACTGTCCGACGCCGAAATTGCCTCGAAAGTGGCAAAGATGTTCGACCTCCGTCCGTACGCAATCGAGCAGCGTCTGAAACTCCGTAACCCAATATACCGCGAGACCGCCTCGTACGGTCACGTCGGACGCATCCCGCGCACCGTAGTCAAGACATTCGACTCGCACTACGAGAAGCCCTTCACCCGCGAGGTGGAGCTGTTCACATGGGAGAAGCTTGATGCCGTCGACGACATCCGCCGCGAATTTTTCGGGAAATAAGGAACTACATTACTATACTGCAAATCCTGTCAGTCCTCTCGCGTTCTGACAGGATTTTCTTTCATATATTTCAGAAGCTCGGCATAGCTTCCGCGGAACATGTCGATATCGACAGCATGGTTTATCCCGGGTACACGTCCCTTGTCGGTGAACTGCCATATTTCCCATCGGGTAGCCGATGGTTCGGCGCCGTATCGGGCTATCCAGAAGTCGTAGCCGTCGAAGCCATGCCCCTTCAGGTAGTCGCGGTAGTAGTTGTTGTAAGTGTATATTATCGGCTTGACGCCATAGTGCTTCTCCACAGCCTTGAGCCATTTCTTAGCCATCTTGACCACCTTGGCATGATCGCGCGCCATGACGTTCTTGTTGATTTCCAGATCGAGGACAGGAGGCAGGTCGCCCGGCTCGAGCGGCGTGTTGGCGATGAAGTACTCCACCTGTTCCTCCACCGGCGAGTTGACGCTCAGGAAGTGATAGGCTCCGCGGATTATCCCACAGCGCTTTGCCTCACGGAAGTTGCGCTCGAAGTACGGGTCGACTATCGTCGTTCCCTCCGTGCTTTTCATCAGCGCGAAAAGAACGGGTTGCACGTATTTAGCCGACTTGCTCTTGCGGTTCTTGACGTTGCCGCGTGCATCCGCTGCCAGCGCGAGTTTAGTCCAGTCGATTCGCTTCTGATATTTCGCCACGTCGATGCCGTAGCACTTATTGCCGGCGCGGAACTTCATGCCCTTGGGCTTGACGTACTTGCCGCGGCGCCATGTGCCGAACTCAACGGTTCCGTCGGCATACACCATACGCCCGAGACCTTCCTTGTAGCCGTAATCCCAGTGACCGCTGTAGACGTTCCCGTTGGTGTAGCGGCACACGCCGAAGCCGTGCTGCTTGCCGTCGGCGACACCGCCGCGGTATTCGTAGTTCGACGCCGTCAGCTCACCGTCACGCGCTGTAGCGGCGAGAGCGATGATGGCGAATATCAGGAGGAACAGCGCCCGGAAGTTTTCAAATATTCTTGTCATTTTGTACCGGAGGCACTCAGGATGCCTTTTGAACAGTGCAAATTTAACCCTTTTATCGCAAACAGCGCACGCCCCGCGCTCATATTTAGGTATTTTAAGTTTCTTAAGTCATCGCCGGAGGCATCCTCATCACCGCCGGCAGCATCCTCATCTGGAAATAACATGCGCACAAAACTCATCCCGAAGGGCGTATTTCGGGGTATGGCACTTGTATATTCCGCCGACAATAGTTATTTTTGCTTGATTTTTACGAATGGAGCAGATATTGTACATATTGCCTCGCGGACTTGCCATAGGCATCCTCATCTCGGCGCCTATGGGAC
>JAGBDG010000045.1 GCA_017937625.1 Muribaculaceae bacterium
CCGCAGAGCGGAGAGGCTACCTGAAAACCCTGAGAATCAAGGAGGTCAACGAAAATGAGTAAGAGCAAAGGCATCACGTTCTGCTCCGACAAGTGCAGACGGAAGACCTGCCCTCGGCACCAGAGCCGCATCACTTTCCCCAACATCCCGCACAGCTTCGCCAGCTTCAAGAATACGGCTGAGTGCCCTAAAACTAAGACCGACAAGAAGGAGGAAACTAATGCAGATGAATAAGCAACCCGACAAGAACAGCTTCGGCTACAAAGTAGGTCTTGCGCTCGGTGCAGTCTTTTTCGGCTGCGGCGCCGCTATTATGGTCGCCCTGACCGTCAAGCTCATCCTGTGGATGTTCTGAGGAGGCTCAGCGCATGGGACAGAAGCGAACATTCAGCGAAAAGCTCACAGTGGCAGCGGTCATCTTCGGAATACTGATGTGCGCGACAACGCTGCTCATAATCACAAGCGATGTGCCGCAGTACAAAGACATCCGCATCACGACAACCGGTGGTGATTTACTTGTTTTCTATGGCACTGCCGTAGACTATGTGGATTCTGTCGAGATTACGGACGCATGGCTTGTCGGCTACGAACTTTCTGACGCTCACGGAGGTATGCACACTATGAACCGAGAGACAGCAGCAGAAGTGCTCCAAACGCTGAGAGAGGTGTCTGACACGCTCGAAATCACTGAGAGCACCGATACAAACATCAGAGAAGCCCGTCTGAAGATCGAAACGATCATCCGCATCATCGAAGAATCCGAGATGCCGCAGGACGCGAGCACCTAACACGAGGAGGAACCACATGATTAAGAATTTCACGCCCAAGCCCTTTGGGGGCATCAACGAGCTGCCCAATTACGTGACCAGCACCAAGTCCTTCGATCTCATCGCACGGGTCGTGGGCGGCTACGAAATCACTCTCGCCAAGCTGACCGTCGGGCAGTCCATGAGCGCGGGCAGTCCGCTCACCCACGCTCTGTTCGAGAGCTTCACCGATCACGGCGAGCGCCGCAGAGCCACCCGCACCCGCTCCAACGGTTTCAACGAAGATGACCGCGAGTTTGCGGCGGTTCGCAATGCGATGTGCGACACCGGCATTTCTTTCAATCCTGCCCTCCCTTGCGACAGCGAGGGGATGCTGGAAGCTCTGGGCAGATGGTTTCAGGATGCCAACCCCGAGATCGAGGAGGTCTCCGTCGTGTCACAAAGGTGTCATTGACCCGTCACTAAGGAGGTGGTATAATGTTAGCATCCGATGTTATGTTTACACACGCGCCCATGCACTTGCGTTTGGAGATCAAAAAGAAGTGCAACTTCTTCTGGCTCCGAGATATTCGCGGCGTTGACATCACGCAATGCTGCGCTAAATGCTTCATCGGCGACAAGGACAATCGCGTTTATTACGGAACGCTGCACAAGTCCGAAGCCGTCGTTGACATCATCGTCAAGCAGCATCGCGCGGCGAAAGCATATTATCTCTGCGGTTTAAGTGATGGTTTCGTGTGGGAACTGAACACCCACGTTGCGTTCGTACCGGACAGTGGCTCGGAAGTCCACATCGAGAATGATCGCATCAAGCTCGATATTACGAACGCTCGGCGCATCCATTTCTGGGATTACGTGCCGAACCCACCCGGAGTCTTCACAAAACAGCAGCGGACTTGCCGCAACTGGATATTCGCAAACTACATCAAGGATGGTATGCCGTTATGATTGTGAGTGCCAGCAGACGGACAGACATTCCCGCACTGTTTTCCGAGTGGTTTTACAACCGTGTTGGGAAAGGATTTGTCCTCCTTAGAAACCCATACAACCCTCTACAAGTCGGGCGTGTTTCGCTCACGCCCGACAAAGTAGACGGGTTTGTTTTTTGGACAAAGAACGCCGCCCCGATGCTCGAAAGAATTCACGAGCTGGATGCGTTCAAATACTATTTCCAATACACGATCACGCCTTACGGACGGGATGTTGAGCGCAACATTCCTGATAAACACGAAGTCGTGATACCCGCCTTCAAGAAGATTGGAGCCGATAAAGCCATCTGGCGGTACGACCCCATCTTCATCAACGATACCTACACGTGGGACTACCACATTCGTGCGTTTACGAAAATCGCCGAGGAGCTCGAAGGTCACACCCATAAAGCTGTGATGAGCTTTGTCGATTCGTACCGCACCGTTGACCTGAGACCGCTGAAGATTCAGCAGCTCTCTCCCGAACAGGAGCGAGAGCTGGCGCAGCAGCTTTTCGAGATTGCCGCCAAGCACGGCATCGAATTGACCTCCTGCGCCGAGGATCTGGGCATCCCGCACTCCTGCTGTGTTGACGGCAAGATGTTCGGGGTCGATAAGCCGAAAGACCGCAATCAGCGCGGACTTTGCCAGTGCGTTGAGAGCGTTGACATTGGCGCTTACAGCACTTGCAGAAACGGCTGCGCGTACTGCTACGCAAACCATTACGGTTACGTTCAGGACGCGCCTGATGTAGACTGTGACCTGCTGGGCGCACCGCTGACAGGTAACGAAAAAATCAAACAAAGGAATTGATACCATGATTGAAAAAGTCAACCCGTCCCATCCGGACAAAATCGCTGACCGCATCGCGGGCGCCATCGTGGACTTGGCTTACCAAGTTCAGCCCGATCCCAAGATCGCCGTCGAAGTTCTCGTCGGTCACGGCGTTTGCCATGCCATCGTTGAGACCTCCGCACCCATGCTGATGCCTGAAGTCATCAGGGCAATTCACTTCGCAATCCATCGCATCGCCGGTCTCGTCCAAATCGACCTGACCATCGTTCCGCAGGACGCCCACCTCGCCAACAACCAGAGCGAAGGTTTCCGCTGCGGTGACAACGGCATCTTCAAGGGGATGCCTCTCACCGAGGAGCAGAAGAAGCTGTCCAAGATCGCTCGTGACATCTACGAGAAGTACCCTTGCGACGGCAAGTACATTCTGAGCGGGGATCGCCTCATCATCTGCCAGAGCAACGCTGCGACGGCAGAGCTGGCTGAGACCTATCCCGGTGCCCAGATCAACCCGCTCGGCGATTGGTCTGGTGGCACCGACGTGGACACCGGCGCCACCAACCGCAAGCTCGGCTCCGATATGGCTGATTCCGTTACCGGCGGCGGGCTGCACGGCAAAGACCTGTCCAAAGCTGATGTGTCTGTCAATATCTACGCCTTCCTGAAGGCGCAGCAGACTGGCGCTCCCGTGGAGCTGTGCTGTGCCATCGGCGACGACACCATCGACGGCGTTCCTTACCACGAGATCGTGGAACAGGCGCGTCAGTTCATTCAGTCCGTTGGCGGCTTCGAGAAGTTCGCTGAATGGGGACTCTACTAAAACTCACAAACTGAATATCTGTGAATTAGGGGAGCCATCCGTCTGTGTTGGCTCCCCTTTTTGTTTTGCGGAATTGGCGAAATTGGCAGACGCGCAAGATTCAGGGTCTTGTCACCGCCGAGGTGGTGTGAGTTCGAGTCTCACATTCCGCACCATTTACATTGTTTGAGGAGGGCTGCCCCGCCCTTTTATGTTTAAGACAAGGAGGACAAAGCATGGAAATTATTTATAAGCGGGTGGAAGAACTCGTCGAGTACGAGGGAAACGCCCGCCGGAATGATGCTGGTGTCGCAAAGGTCGCTGAGAGTATCAAAGAGTTCGGCTTCTTGCAGCCTATCACGATCACACCCGATAACGTCATCATCTCCGGCCACACCAGATTGAAAGCTGCCAAGCAGCTGGGGCTTGAAGAAGTCCCGTGCGTCGTTCACAACCTTTCCGAAGAAGACGCAAACCTCGCCCGCATCGTGGACAACAAGAGCCACGAATACTCCACGTGGGATGTCGGCAAGCTCCACAAAGAGCTGAACGGCATCAATATGGATTTCAAGTCCACGTTCTTCACCCCGAACCGTGACCGGAAGTTCTTCACCGAAAATAAGTTCCTCATCTTCGGCAACAACGAGCTGCCGATCACCGAGGACGAGTACGCCCGTCTGAAAGCGGTGTACGACGAGTATATTGCCAAGAACAAAACCTATCTGGGCTTTGTCATGTTCCTGACGGGAGGTAGCGAGGAATGAATATCAGAGAAATCTCTACTGCGCGGCTGAGAGAATACGAGAACAACCCTCGCAACAATGACCTCGCCGTTGAAAAAGTCAAATACAGCATCGAGCGCTTCGGCTTCCTGTTCCCTGTGGTCGTAGACATGAACTACACCATCGTGGCGGGTCACACCCGTGTGCGGGCTTGCCGTGAAATGGGCATCCAGAGCGTTCCGTGCATCATTGCAGACGAGCTGACCGAGGAGCAGATCAATCTGTTCCGGCTCGTTGACAACAAAACCAGCGAATACAGCGATTGGGATTTTGAGAAGCTGAAGAATGAGCTTGCTCTTGTGGATCTGACCCTCGAAGAAAATCAGATCCTGCTCGACCGCTTTGAACTGAGCGCAGAGGTGTTTGACATCGAGCCTGAACAGGCTGAAATCAAAATCCCCGCGTTCAACTTTATGGGCGTAAATGAAAAGCCCAAGAAGCCCACCGTGAAGACCATTCACGCGGGCGCAGACGTGGCTGTGGACGACGAGGAAGTCGAGGAAACCGAGGATGTGCCCGTACCCTCCGCTCCCGCATACGAGGCTCCTGAGAGGGCTGAGAGTGCTCCCGAGCACACCTTCACCGCAGAGCCGTCTCCCGAGGGTACGCACATCGAAGTGCCCGAACCCGTAGCCGCCGATGAGCCTAAGAAGAAGGAGTCCAAAGCCGTGCTGTCGTTCTGTCAGTTCCGCTTCGGCGACGTTGCCTTCTTCATTTCTCAGGTCGAGCTCGACCGACTGAACGAAAAATACGCAGAGTACATCGACTCCGGCGCGATCCTTGCCGGTAGCTTCGCCGATTATCTGCTGAAAGGAGTTGAGAAGCATGATTGATTTTGTGGAACGTGTTCCCATTGATGAAGTAACCGGGTCTGAATACAACCCCCGCTCCATCACCCCGGAAGCCTTGGAGTCTTTGCAGCACTCCATCCGTCGCTTCGGCATGGTCAAGCCGCTGATCGTCAATGCTTCCAACAATGTCATCACCGCCGGACATCAGCGCAAAAAGGCGGCAACTGCAATCGGGCTGGAATATCTGCCTTGCATCCGCATCAACAGCCCGAACCTTCAGGACGAAATCCTGTTCAACCTGATGCACAACTCCATTGAGACCAGTAAGACCAGCGTGAGGGTCGAGGAGTTCACCGTAAACGCATACCACTACTGTCCTTCCGACAAAATCAAGATCGAGAGCGAACCCAAGAACGTGCTCATCTGCTCCGAGATCACCAAGCTGATGTC
>JAGBDG010000003.1 GCA_017937625.1 Muribaculaceae bacterium
CACCCTGACTGTCGTCGCCCTCGGAGCCGACGGGAGACCTGCCGCCGGCGCGACAGTAGATTTCCGCATCTATAACTACGGTGAGTTCTACCCCATCGCATCGAAAAAGACCGATAACAAAGGACGCGCGTCGCTTGTAACCGGACTCGGCGATATGCTCGTATGGCTGTCGGACGGCAAAAGCTATACTTTCCGCAAGATTCGGACCGGCACGGACAGACAGGTCATCGTCCAGCTGCCGCAGACGGGAGCCAAAGGATTGTTCGACCTTGACATAACACCTCCGGCAGCATCAGCCGCCGCCGTGACCGTCAGCGAGGCAATGAAAGCCGCCAACGCAAAACGTCTGAGCGCTGAAGACTCCATCAGGAATGCATATATTGCGACATTCGTCAGAGCCGGAGGCGACTCCGTCAGCGAACTGACGGCAAAAGCCCGCGGCAACCATGCCGTAATAAGCAAATTTCTGTCCGACAACCGCTACAGTACAAAAGCCTTTGCCCTGCTCCGCTCCCTTTCCGAAAAAGACCTTACCGATGTCACCGCAGAGGTCCTTGCCGACAGCTATGCTGCTGACGACGACAGTTTGCCGCTCTTCGCGCGCTACGTGATGTCGCCCCGCATCGCCTCAGAAGCACTGACGCCTTTCAGAAGCTATTTCAAAAAGGCAATCGCAGCTGAGGACCGCGCCAGCTATCGCGCCTGTCCGGAAAAATGGGTGCGTCGCGTCGCCACCGACATAGACGCCTCCGAAGTGTGGTTTCCGGTCTCGGCTACAATGAATCCTTCGGAAGTGCACAAGCGCAGGAAAACATCGGCACTCTCACGCGACATCTATTTCGTCGCATCGGCACGCGCCATGGGCATTCCCGCACGCATCGACCCGGTAACAGGGAAAACGCAATGGGCTGATGCCGAAGGCGCATGGCACGACGCTGTCTTCTCCACCGAAGCAGCCATGAAGCAGCCGCGCAAACATCGCCTGACTCTCACCTACACTCCAAGCTCTACCGTTGCCGACCCACTCTATTATGCCCATTTCACCATAAGCCGCATAAAAGACGGACGTCCGCATCTTCTCGAGTTCGACGACTTCATGCCCTGGAGCAAAGGCTTCTCCGAAGGCGTAGAACTCGACGAAGGGAGATATATGATTGTCAGCGGGCAACGTCTTGCCGACGGCGGCGTGCTTTCGCATATCGATATTCTCGACCTCACTTCCGACACTATCGTGCCGCTTACCCTCCGCTCCGACGACAGCAAGGTGCAGGTCGTGGGCTCTTTCGACTCCGAATCGCGCTTCACTCCCCGCGGCATCTCCGGCGAACAGTCGGTGCTTGCCACTACAGGCCGAGGATATTTCGTCATCGGCGCTGTCAGAGGCGGCAACGAGCCCTCCAACCACGTATTGCGCGACATATCCGCACTACGTGACGAGCTTGAAAAAGAAGGTGTTCCTATTGTTCTCCTTACCACCGACAGCGACGAGATGAGCCGCATCGACAGCGACATCCTCGACTCTCTGCCAGCGACAGCGACACTCGGCTACGACACCGGCGGCAATATCATCGCCGCCTTAGCTGCCGCGGCAAAATCGGAAGAACTACCTCTGATTCTGATTGCCGACACTTTCAACCGCGTCGTCTTCATCTCCTCCGGCTACTCCATCGGCATGGGCACGCGCCTGCTCGACACCATCCGACGCATAAAATAAAAATACAAAATAAAAATAGTTGCATAAGTGTTTGGCTGAAAGAAAAAAAATCTCTACCTTTGTGGGCTGAATTTTCCGCAATAGGCTCGACAAAGCGCGTTTATTAGCTATAACTGACGCCGCCTCAGCGGGTTAACTATTATTATCAACATCAATGTACGTTATCGTAGAAATCCAGGGACAGCAGTTCAAGGCAGAAAAAGACCGTTTTCTGTATGTTCACTACCTTGGTGAAAATGTAAAGGAAGGCGACAGCGTCGAATTCGACCGCGTACTCCTTGCCGACATGGACGGCACTGTTAAAGTAGGTGCTCCTACAGTAGAAGGCGCTAAAGTAGTATGCGAGGTAGAGAAATCCCTCGTCAAGGGCGACAAAGTGATTGTCTTCAAGAAAAAACGCCGCAAAGGTTACCGCCGCAAAAACGGTCACCGTCAGTATTTCACAAAGGTTGTCATCAAAGACATTGTAGCCTGATTGTTTCACCACCGCATCTGCGAATAAAATCAAAACAACACTATGGCACATAAAAAAGGCGTCGGTAGTTCAAAGAACGGCCGTGAATCAGAAAGCAAACGACTTGGCGTGAAAATCTTCGGCGGTCAGTTTGCAAAAGCCGGAAACATCCTCAAGCGTCAGCGCGGCACAGTGCACCATCCCGGTCTCAACGTCGGCATCGGAAAGGACCACACCCTCTATGCCCTCGTAAACGGCACTGTCAGCTTCACCGAAGGTCGCAACGGCAGGAAGTTCATCAACATCGTTCCCGTAGCGGAAGCATAAACCCGGACGATTCCGAAAACCTATACAACAGCGGAGGCTGCGCCATCGGCGCGTCGCCGCTGCTGTCATTTAGATACTCACCAGAAAAAACATGAAAACCCCTCGAATCATCATCGCGATGCTCGCATGCGCCGCCGCCACAAGCGCGCTGGCATGGAGCCAGAAAGGACACGACACAGTGGCATACATTGCCGAGAACCACTTCACCCCCGCGACAGCCGACTCCGTGGCTTCGCTGCTCGACGGCATGTCACCCGTCTACTGGGCAAACTGGCTCGACAACGCCTCGCACACTCCCGAATACAAGTACACCAAGACCTGGCACTACAAGAACATCGACGAAGGCATCGCCTACGAGGACGCCCCGCTCAACGAGAAAGGCGACGTTGTCCGCGCCGTCCGCGAGCAGATTGCCATCCTGTCCGACGCCTCGGCTCCGCGCGCCGACAAGGTGCTCGCCCTCAAGATTCTCATCCACTGCGTAGGCGACATGCACCAGCCCATGCACATGGGGCACCTCTCCGACCTCGGAGGCAACCGCACAAAAGTCCGTTTCTTCAACCGCGACGCCAACCTCCATTCCATCTGGGACGGCTCGATAATGAACAGCGGACATGCCTGGACCTATACCGAGTGGCAGAAACAGCTCGACCGCCTCAAGCCCGAGCAGGAGGCAGCCGAGATAAAAGGCAATATCGACGACTGGGCGAAGCAGACCTACGAGATAGCCACGCGCGTCTATGAGCTCACGCCCGCAGGAAGCAATCTGTCATACGACGAGGTCGCGCAGTGGACTCCGGTCATCGAGCAGCAGGTGCTTCGGGGAGGACTGCGCCTCGCGCACATCCTCAACACTATCTTCGACCCTTCGTACCGGAAGTAACGTCAGGGTCAGAAGCGCAGTTTGGCACCGACCTGCAGCAGGCCCTGAGCGCCGAAGCCAAGCTCGCCGAACATAGCCCAGTTACGGTTCAGGTCAACCTGAGCGCCTATCGGGACTATCTGGAAAGCGCAGTAGCTCTTTGTGTAGTTGTCGCCGCCGCGGGGTTGCATGTAGGAGAATTCCACGCCGATACCGAGCTTCGCATACATCGTCACGATGCTGTTTTTGTAATAATGGTAACGACCGTTAAGCATGATGGCATGGTAGGCGATGTTGCTGTGTTCGGGTCCGCCCTTGGTCGTCGTGCTTGAGAAAGTATAGGACGGACCAATCCATATTTTAGGGAGTACCCTGAAATTGAGGCCTACGTTTAGTGCGCCCCAGGCATTGTTGACATGATGCCAGCCATCGTGCATGTCCGTGGCATCCATCTGAGTGTAAGCGCCGTACGAAACGGCCAATTCAGCCTTCTGTGCCGATGCGGCGAAAACGGCGCCCAAGCCGACCAAAGCCGCGAGGATAAGTTTCTTAATCAAGGTTTCGTGTTTTTAGTTAATTAATAGAATAGATTCGACGACAGAGCTGCAAGCAACTGCGCTGTCGTAATTATAAACAGACAGACCCGCGATTGTGTTTATTCGGATCAAAAAACCTTAAGCGTCGTGCTGCAGTCATAAGCCGGCTGCTCAACGTGAATTTTCACCAGATTGCAGAAATTTTTCGCCAATAAGTTGCTAAGGACGTGAAAACTCCCTAAATTTGCAAGATAAAAGGGTCGGCACCAGCTTTGCCGAGCCTTGACGAGCGACCGACAAAGAACACAACAATTAATAAAATCATTCACAAAATCAATCATCTTATGTGGTTAACAAGCTCATCTATAGGAAGGAAGTTCGTGATGGCCATCACGGGCGTATGCCTCGTCCTATTCGTAACTTTTCACGTGTTGATGAACTCTGTTGCGCTGATCTGGCCCGATGCCTATAACATGGTATGCGAGTTCCTCGGTGCAAACTGGTATGCCCTCATCGCCTCGATGGGTCTGGCTCTCCTGTTCATCATCCACATCATCTATGCCGTATGGCTGACCCTGCAGAACCGCAAGGCTCGCGGCACCGACCGCTACGCTGTTGCAGGCGCCGCTCCCGGTGTGGAATGGTCGTCGAAGAACATGCTCGTTCTCGGTATCGTCATCCTCGCCTTCCTGGTTGTTCACATGACACAGTTCTGGGCAAAAATGCAGCTTCAGGAGCTCATCTCACATGACCTCAGCGTTCTGCCTCAGGTCAACGAGGCTCCCGCCGATCCCGCGATGGGCACACTCTTCCTCCAGCTCGCCTTCCAGGAGTGGTGGACGCCCGTTGTCTACATCATCGGCTTCGTGGCTCTCTGGTTCCACATGAACCACGGCTTCTGGTCGATGTTCCAGACCGTAGGCTGGGACAACAACATCTGGCTCGGACGCCTTAAGAAAATCGCCTGCTGGTGGACTTCCATCGTAGTGCTTCTTTTCGTCGCTCAGGCTATTCTTTTCACAGTACAGGCACACAACAAATTCTTCCTCAACGATCCCGCTCTCGTAGAGCAGTACGGCGAATACTGGGAGAACAAGGCTGAGAACCTCATCGCAGAGTACAGCGCCGAAGTTTCCGGTTTCAGCCAGACCGACCCCGACGCCGCTACCGCTTTCTTCGCTGAGAAAGGCGCCGACTATGCCGACCAGGCAGAGGCTATCGCACGCTACTCCGCTATCCAGGCTCCCGACTACTCCGGTCAGAACCTCAGCCAGATGGGACAGTTCGCACAGTTCATGCGCATCCGCGCCGACCGTGCCAAAGAACAGGTGGCTAAGCAGCAGAACCTCAACGAGGATATGCAGCCCGCTGAAAAAGAATTAAACACTAACGAATAACGACTCAGAGATATGGCACACAACAACCTTGAGGGCATGATAGATTCCAGCCCCATCATGCAAGATTTTGCCGACATCGAAACCGGCAATCTGCCTGAGTACACTATCGACTCTAAGATTCCCGAAGGTCCTATCGCTGAGAAATGGACCAACTACAAGGCTCACCAGCACCTTGTAAACCCCGCCAACAAGCGTAACCTCGACATCATCGTTGTCGGCACAGGTCTGGCAGGCGCATCCGCAGCCTCCACTCTCGGCGAAATGGGTTTCAACGTATACAACTTCTGCATCCAGGACAG
>JAGBDG010000046.1 GCA_017937625.1 Muribaculaceae bacterium
AGCCTTTCGATTTATCTTCGTAAATTCAAGGGATATTAGCCTGTTTAGCGATTCAGTATTTATAAATCCCGAATCCGGCGTCTGTCGATAGACATTTTTTCAATAGTTGTTATAGCGTTTGTCTTTCGAGAAACGAAAATCCCGTGAATCTATCAAAGGTCTTTTAAAAAATAACATTCTCAAGGGCTCTAAGTTCTATTAAAGTAATTGTAATTGGTTGAATATTTGTGAAAAATGAAATGCGTAGACGTTAAATTCCGTTATTTATTCTGTCTTCAAATAAAAATCGATGCAATTTCCACTGTCTGATCTCGTACATTTTCTGATTATCGTAGAGTTTTTTCGTCTGATTCTTGTATATCCCGGAGTCACTTTCCACCATATTGTCTTGACTACCGAACAATAATCATTCTTGTTCCTTTGTTATATAATCACGATTATGTTAAATAAACGAAAGTATATATACTCTGCCTCAGAACCGGATTGAAATTCGTTGTTTACCTCGAGAAAAATCAGTAACTTTGTAAGTTAATCAAACAAGATAATGTCAGTTTCCAATATAAGTATAAAAGGCGCACGCGTCAATAACCTCAAGAACATCAGCGTAGACATCCCCCGCAACAAGCTCGTTGTGGTCACAGGTTTGTCCGGATCGGGAAAATCGTCACTTGCTTTCGACACACTTTATGCCGAAGGTCGCCGTCGTTATGTGGTCAGCCTCTCCTCATATGCCCGCCAGTTCATGGGCAAAATGCAAAAGCCTGAATGTGACTTCATCCGCGGTCTGCCGCCGGCAATAGCAATCGAACAGAAGGTCAATACCCGAAATCCTCGTTCTACAGTCGGCACATCCACAGAGATTTACGACTATATCCGGATGCTCTTCGGGCGTGTCGGGCATACATATTCCCCCATTAGCGGCGAGGAAGTGAAAAAGCACAGCGTGGAAGACATCCTTGCCTACGCGGCGCAGTACCCGGAAGGGACAAAAGCTGCCGTAGCCGCGCCGATTGTCGTCAGAGAAGGTCGCACGCTCGAAGAACAGCTTGCCATGTATGTCAAGGAAGGCTACAGCCGCGTGATAGACGGTGACGGAAACTTCATCGATATAGAAGAATATCCTGCCGGCGATTCCGGCGCCACTCCCCTTCTGCTTGTCGACCGTCTCGTGTTGTCGCAGTCGAAGGACGAGCTTTCACGCCTTGCCGAATCTGCCGAAACCGCATTTTTCGAAGGCAACGAGGAATGTGTTATATATGTATGGAACGAAGAAGATGACAAACCGCAGCTCAAGAGCTTCTCAAAGCGTTTTGAGGCTGATGGCGTCACGTTTTCGGAGCCAAACGAGCAGATGTTCAACTTCAACAATCCGCTCGGTGCATGTCCTGTTTGCGAAGGTTTCGGCAACACCCTCGACATAGCGGAAAATCTCGTTATCCCGCAGCAGTGGCTGTCGGTCTACGACGGAGCAGTGGCTCCCTGGCGCGGATCTGCCGCTGACCGCCTGAAAGACTTCATCGCGGGTGCCTACAAAAAGGAATTTCCGATACATACTCCTTATAATCAGCTTACAGACGAGCAGAAACGGCTTCTTTGGGAAGGCGACGGCGCATCTATCAAGGGCATAAACGACTATTTTGATTTCGTTCGCTCGAAGCGTATGTCAATTGAATACCGCATGATTCTGGCACGCTACCGCGGACGCACGATATGCCACAACTGCCATGGTTCCAGACTCCGTCCTGAGGCATCCTATGTTAAAGTAGGCGGCAAAACAGTCGGCGAGCTTGTGCGCATGCCGGTGTCAGACCTTCTGCCCTGGTTCGAGCATCTCGAGCTTGACGCGCGCGACGCCAAAGTTGCCTCACGAATCCTCCTGGAGATAAAGAAACGTCTTACGTTCCTTACCGACGTAGGTCTCGGCTACCTGACGCTCGACCGCGTCAGCAACAGCCTTTCGGGCGGCGAGAGCCAGCGAATCAATCTCGCGACATCTCTCGGCAGCAGCCTTGTCGGTTCGCTTTATATACTCGACGAACCGTCGATAGGACTTCATTCGCGCGATACCGAACGTCTTATCGGCGTGCTGAAAAAACTACGCGACCTTGGCAATACTGTCGTTGTCGTCGAGCATGACGAGGAGATTATGCGTGCCGCGGACTATATCATCGACGTCGGTCCGGACGCGGGGCGCCTTGGCGGTGAAATCGTATTTCACGGCACTCCCGACAGACTTGCCGGAGCCGACACATACACCGCTAAATATCTGACGGGCAGAATGAATATTCCGGTGCCATCGAGCCGCCGTCCGTGGCACGACAAAATAACGGTCGAGAATGCTTGCGAACACAACCTGAAGGATGTCACCGTCAGTTTCCCGCTGGGTGTTATGACAGTAGTGACAGGCGTCAGCGGTTCTGGCAAGTCCACGCTTGTGCGCGACATATTCTACCGTGCCATGTGCAGGAAAATATACAATGAGGGAGATGCGCCGGGAATGCACAAGGATCTTACCGGCGACATAAGCCGCGTCAAGGAGATTATTTTTGTTGACCAGAATCCGATAGGCAAGTCAAGCCGCTCCAATCCGGCGACCTACCTCAAGGCTTACGACGAGATACGCGCGCTGATGGCTTCGCGCCAGGCATCGCGTCAGCTCGGACTCACGCCCGCGGACTTCTCGTTCAATACCGAGGGCGGACGATGCGAGGCATGTAAAGGCGAGGGGAAAATAACCATTGAGATGCAGTTCCTTGCCGATGTGACTATAGAATGCGAGGAATGCCACGGCAAGCGCTTCCAGCGTGATGTTCTGCAGGTTCAGTATCACGGCAAGAACATCTACGATATCCTCGAGATGACGGTTGACGAGGCGATGGATTTCTTCGGCAGCGACCCTGATGACCGCACAGCCGCAAGAGTTGTCGAACGCCTGCGTTCGCTGCATGACGTCGGTTTGGGATACATAAAACTCGGTCAGTCCTCCTCTACCCTTTCAGGCGGCGAAAACCAGCGCGTAAAGCTCGCTTATTTCCTGAGTCAGGGTGCCACTAACCCGACTGTCTTCATCTTCGACGAGCCTACGACCGGATTGCATTTCCACGACATAAACCTGCTTATGAACTCTTTCGAGAAACTGATAAAGCTCGGTCATACGGTCATAATAGTGGAGCATAATCTTGACGTAATCAAATGTGCCGACCATATCATCGACATGGGTCCCGAAGGCGGCGAGGCCGGCGGAAATGTTGTCGCCACAGGCACTCCTGAGCAGATAGCGGCTTGTGAGGAAAGCTATACCGGCAGATACCTGCGCGACAAGCTGCCTGCTAAAAGGTGAAGTGCAGCGCTACTCTGACACCGCTGCGGTCTATCGCATAAGGAACGTCGCGGTAGGTCAGACGCCATACATAGTCAATCCTCAGGATTGTCAGAATATTATCAAGCCCTGCGGAAATTTCCATGTAGGGCTTGTTCATTTTTCTGACAGCGGCATCTTCCGGAAATGCGAAAAGCGACTTGTTGTGAGCCGGATTGCACTTGTCCGACAGCGAGCCATACAGACCACTGAAACCGACAATCTCGCGCAGATGCAGCGTCTTCAGTCCCGGAACGAGATTGAAAAGAGCTCCCCTGAGATGCCAGCTGATATGCCACGAAGCGTATGAAGAATTTATAAATTCCATGGGATTCATCAGGGCAAAACTGCGCGGCTGTATGGTGTAGGAGAGGTTGGCGTTTGGGATAAAAAGCTCCGGGAACGGCGTCGCGCTCCATATATGTCCGCCCGAAACGAATGTGCGTAACAAGCCAAGGACAGACAGACGGAAATCTTTCGACAGCGACAGCTCCGTGCGGTTGACAGTGAAAGCAGAACCGACAGCTTCAGGAGCCCATGTGTGCGAAAGCTCGATGACCGGTGCGTCATGATTTATGGGAATTCGCATCGAGCGAGCCTGGAAGAAGCGCTCGCCGGGGGCGTAGCGGAGTTTTACAGAAAGCGCCGTTTCGTTGTAATGTGTAAAATCATACCCGTAACCGTTGCGGAAACGGACGAACGGCGATGCCTCCTCGCGTACATGGCTGACTTTAGCCTCAACGGAGAAATTGTTGTTGAGCTCGAGGGTATAAGTCCCTTCGGTCTCGCGGCGGTAAGTAAAGCGGTTGTCGGACATGCGGCTCAGCGAGAGCACGAAGTTATCGGCGTTCGTGTAGAGATAATGCGAGCCAAGACGGTCTACATCGTAGCGGTGCATCAGTCTGACAGAGTGAACGGGGAACTCAGCGGGATGATATTTCTTGTCGGTAAACGAATATTCGCCTTCAATCTCGTATTTCCATTTGCGGTCCCGACACCCGTAGGCGACATAGCCTCGCGCGAAAAGCCTTGGACTGAGATTTGCCGTCGTGAAGCCTCCGGCACGCAGCCTTATGCCCTCGAGCGAGTTGTAGCTCACCGTAGTGTTCACAGGACCGTAGTCGAATCTGCTTTTCGACGATGTGGGGATATAGCCGCGTTCGAGGACTTTCAGAACCTGTTCGCCCCAGTAGAACAATGGTTTGGCACGCAGACGCTTCATCAGCAGCTCTACCCTGCTCTCGCCTTGCGGTAGGGCGATTGTACGCACGCTTTCCCAGAATATGCTGTCGCGGCGGTCTGCCGAAGGTTCGATGTATTCAGAGCCGATACGTCCGAAGATTACATCAGCCGAATCCGGGCGGCTGAATGAATGCCCGCTGAAATTAATTTTGCGCGAAAGATATATGTCAGGAGTATTGGGCAGGATATTGAGCGTTGACACAAGGTCGTCAGAGAGCTTCAGCCGGGAACCGTCGGGCGCTTTGACGAAGTCCTGCGAAATTTTGAGCGATTTGATATAATTCAGATTTATGCCGTCGTCTACCTCCATGTCAAGACGCCGCACAGCCATAGTAGAATCATCCTTCGCAACGTAGATATGACCTTTGAAACCGAATGAAGCCTTGTTACGGGGATAGAACGCGAGCGCTATGTGTTTCGCATCGTCCGGCGGAATGACAGCTGCGCTGTCGACGAGGTAGAAGCGGTAAAAATCGGGCGCGAGAGGCGAGAGCGGACTGACGAAGGAATTGCGCAGCAGGGTTATATTGCTGCTGTATAGATCAACCTCGCGAAGAAGCTCGTCGAGTATCGTCTGTGTGTTTTCCTGTTCGATGAATTCGTCGATGCCGTTTGCCCTTGTGCCGTGTATGACAGTTTTTTCTGACTCCGGAGACTTGCGGTAAAAGACAGAAGACGAGCGTTCCTTTTCGAGGAGTTTCAGCACAGGTTTGCCGTCGATTTCAGAACTGTCGACATGCTCTGTCAGGAAAGGCATGCTGCGCATCAGCCTGTTCGAGGATGTCGTGTCGAAGTCGCAGATACCCATTGCCGAGCGGTCGTAGCGGTCAAAAGAATAGTAATCGTTTCTTTTAGGGTCGGAGAGTCCGGCATTGCGCCTGAGCTTGCGGGCGAACTCAACGGCTGGATTGTTCTTCTTCGTGTACTTCTGCTTACGGATGATTACTTCATCGAGCTCGGTGCTCTGTGGCGTGAGTGCGATGTCGTAAAGGTCCAGCCTTCCTTTTCCGATATTTATTGTTTTTGAGCGGTAACCCTGACACGACGCCGTGAGGGTGCGGGCATTGCCGGGAACTGTTGTTTCGAAAAGTCCGCGTGAGTCTGTCACCGCCGATCTGTCAGTCCCTTCTATATGCAGTGACGCGTACGGAAGCCCTTCCAGCGTCAGCGAGTCGCGCACGATGCCCCGGATCTGCCTCTGCGCATGCGACGGCAGTCCTGCCAGTATAAGCAGGAATATCATGTATATTGCGCATTTGCGTTGGCGAGACATCGTTTTTTTTGTAATTTTATGCCAAAATTAATGCTATGGCTAAAGAGATTGAACGCAAGTTTCTGGTTGTCGGCGATTCGTACAAGGCGCTCGCCACAATGTGCGATGAAATTGCCCAAGGCTACCTCTCTACGGATCCAGACAGGACTGTACGTGTGCGCATCAAAGGCGGCAAGGCATTCCTTACTGTCAAGACCCGCAATCAGGGAATCACCCGCAACGAGTGGGAATACGAAATACCTGTGGCGGACGCACGCGAGATGCTTGAATGCTGCGGCACTGTTCTTCGCAAGACTCGCTACTACGTCACTGCCGGCGAAGGACTTATATGGGAAGTGGACGAATTCCGCAACCCGCATCCCGGACTGACGGTCGCAGAAATCGAACTGCCGTCCGAGGACACGCCGTTTGCCATTCCGTCCTTCATCGGCAAGGAAGTAAGCGGAGACCCCGCTTACTATAATTCCTCGCTTGTCAAGGGCTGAGGCTGCTCTGCCTGTGGCTTGTCGCGGCGCACGAGACGCACGACGTTCTCCACGTGCTGCGTGTGCGGGAACATGTCGACAGGCTGAACGGCGTCGACTCCGTACTTGCAGTCAAGGAGGTTTATGTCGCGTGCCTGAGTGGCGGCGTTACAGCTTACGTAGACAATGACCTTCGGTTCTGCTCGTAGTATCGTGTCGATGACGTCGTTATGCATTCCTGCGCGGGGAGGGTCTACAATCATCACGTCGGGTCGTCCGTGCTCGGCGATAAAGTCATCGTTGAGCACATCCTTCATGTCGCCGGCAAAGAAAAGCGTGTTGTCGATGCCGTTGATTGATGAATTGAGCTTTGCATCCTCGATAGCCTCGGGGACATATTCTATACCTATCACCTTGCTTGCGCGTCGGCTGACGAAGTTGGCGATTGTACCGGTGCCCGTATATAAGTCATAGACGAGCTCGTTGCCTTGCAACCGGGCGAAGTCACGCGCCACGTTGTAGAGCTTGCAGGCAGTGCGGGAGTTGGTCTGGAAGAAAGATTTCGGTCCGATGCGGAAACGCAGACCTTCCATTTCCTCCTCAATGTAGTCTCTTCCTGAGAAAAGAACCACTTCCTGATCGGCGATGGTGTCGTTGACTTTCTTGTTTATCACATACATCAGCGACGTGGGAGCGAAACGCTCTTCTATTGCCTTCATCAGTCCCTTGAGCTCCTCGGGGCGATCCTGACCGACAACGACTATCACCATAAGTTCGCCGGTCGTGGTCGTGCGGATGAGAAGCGTGCGGATAAAGCCCTCCTGACCGCGGAGGTCGTAAAACGGAAGATTGTGCTCCTTGCAGTATTGTTTTACAAAAAGACGGATGCCGTTGCAGCTCTCGGGCTGAAGGTGGCAGCGTTCGATATCGAGAACCTTATCGAATGCGCCGGGAATATGGAAACCGGCGGCATCGCGGTCGGGGAATTCCTCGCCGCTCTGCAGCTGCGCGAATGTGAGCCAGC
>JAGBDG010000004.1 GCA_017937625.1 Muribaculaceae bacterium
ATTTCTTGCGCGCTTTCTCTATGGGGCGTATGACGGCGGTCTCGGCGGAAGTGAGCTTCCTGCCGAGGAACTGCGCGAAGCCGTATTCCCATGGAGCCTCGGGAACTGTGCGCTGCCGCGCGGGCTGCGATAATATGCGTGTACGCCGTAAGTGTGCCATGACCTTTGGGGGCAAAGATAGCCTCCGGCTTGGCGGATTTGACCGGCGTTTTTGCGGTAAGCGGAAATTAACACATTCGGTTACCTGTGCTTCGCGTTTCGAGCTGGCGCACCGTCCCGGGCTTGGCTCGAATAGTGTGTGGTGTGTCTGTCCGGCAGCTACGCAGCGGTTGTAGGGAAATCGCCCTTTCGGGGCTTGGCAGGTTGGTGGCTCGGAGTGTCAATAAGTATTCCGGCTAATCAAGAACCAGGCGACAGCGAGCGAAGCCGCGATGACGCCGAGGATGACATAGCCCCATTTCAGTATCGAGTCAGGAATCTCGCCTATGCTGCGGTGATCTTTCTCACGCCGAAGTTCTATCTTTTCCTTTTTATTTTCTTCCATGTCAGTTTCCAAGTTCAAGCTGGTTTTTGACAAGAGCATAGTATGCTCCCCGTTTTTCTATAAGGTCGGCATGCGAACCTGATTCGATGACCTTACCTTGGTCAAGCACAATGATACGGTCGGCATCTTTAACCGTAGACAGGCGGTGTGCGACAACAACCGCAGTGCGACCTTTGTAGAATTGTTTCAGGTTCTCCACTATCTCGCGTTCGTTTTTAGCGTCGAGAGCGTTTGTCGCCTCGTCAAGAAAGATATAATCGGGGTTCTTGTACACTGCCCTGGCTATCAGAATCCTCTGTTTCTGCCCCTGGCTCAGACCGATGCCTTCGTTTCCGATCACAGTGTCATATCTCAGCGGCAGGCTCATCACGAAATCATGTATGTTAGCTGTCCGCGCTGCTTCCTCGAGCCGTTCGGTGTCTATCTCTCCGTCGCTGACGGCGATATTGCGGGCAATGGATTCAGAAAAAATTACGCCGTCCTGCATTACCACGCCGCAGCGGTTGCGCCACCATTTCAGATCCATGTCCTGCAACGGAACATCCCCGACCGTTATGTTGCCGGACGCAGGGCGGTAGTATCCAAGAAGCATTTTTACAAGAGTAGTCTTGCCGCAGCCCGAAGCCCCGACAACTGCTGTGATTTTTCCTTCGGGTATCTCAAGGCATATATTGTCAAGCGTCTTTTTCAGAGAGTGAGGGTCGTATTTGAAATTCAGATTGCCGACGACTATCGAACGACCGCCGCTGTAGGATGCCAGCCCGCGGCTGCCGCTTCCCTCGTCCTTCCTGCGGTGTATCTCGCTGATGCGCTCGAGCGATATCTTCACGTCCTGCAGCGAGTAGATGAACGACATTATCTGCTCGACAGGCGAATTGAGCTGTCCGACGATATACTGCACAGCCATCATCGTGCCAAGGCTTATGCTGCCGTCGATAACGGCGCCGGCGGCGAGAACGACAATCAGGATATTCTTGCACTCGTTGATAAAGATAGAGCCTGCTTCCTGCGTCTGCTGCAGTTTCAGAGCTTTCATCTGCACGAAGAACAGGTCGGTCTGCGCGTCTTCCCATTCGAGCCGTCGGCGTTCCTCGCAGTTCTGCAGCTTGATCTCAGGCATCGACGTGACGAGCTGATAAGTCTTTTCCTGAATTTTCGACTGCTGTTCGAAATTGTCATAGTCAAGGAGCTTGCGTCGGCTCAGGAAGACAGTCTTCCAGACAGCATATACCGAGCTTAGCCCCAGGAATACCGCAAAAATAACCGCGTCGTAGACAAGCAGCACGGCGCCGAGGATGACGAAGCTTATCAGGGAGAACAGAATGCCGAGCACCTGACCCGTCAGGAAGGACTGGACGCGCTGGTGGTCGCTGATGCGCTGCAGGAGGTCGCCCATCTTTTTGGTCTCGAAGAACGGCATCGGCAGCCGCAGGAGCTTGCGGAAAAAGTCGCTCACGAGCGACACATTGACGCGCATCGATATGTGCAGCAGAAGCCATCGCCTCAGGAAGTCTGTAGCAGTGCTTCCGAGGACTATCATGAGCTCGCCCAGAAGAACAAGCCATATAAAACGGATGTCGCGGTGCCCTATGCCGACATCGACAATGGCGCGCGTCAGAAAAGGCATTATCAGCTGAAGCAGGGCGCCCAGGACAAGACCGGCGAATATCTGGACGAAATGACGGCGGTATTTTTTGAGATTGCCGTATATGAGTCCGTAGTCGATAAGCGGCTTCTTCTCTTTGTGCTGTGCCGACAGAAAAGCGTCCGTAGGGTTGAAAAACATGACTATGCCCCTGTCCTCGCCGCCGTCGCACACGCTCAGCCATTTATTGGCAATCTCGTCTGTACCGACTGTCCGCCTGCCTTTTCCGGGGTCAGCGATGCGGAACCGCCGTCCGTCAGCCGACACGCCGTAGAGCACCACGAAATGGTTCTGCCCCCAGTGGAGTATCGCCGGCAGCTCCGACTTACGGAGCTGCGCGAGCGAGTACCTTACCGTGACGTTTTCGAGACCGAGGGATTCCGCCGTCTCCGACAGCCCGAGCATCGAGACGCCTTCGCGCGAAGGCGGACAAAGTTCCTCGAGCTCTTCAAGCGTATAGCATGAGCCGTAATGGCGGCATATCATTGCGAGACATGCCACGCCGCACTGCATGGCGTCCTTCTGTCGGATAACATGCCACTTCATCGCCTCTTACTGCAGGATGCCGGATCCCACGCCCTGCGGCGCATTTATTTCCTCGCGGTTCACCTTTTTGCCATAGGAGAACGTATAGGTCACCCTCAGCATGAAATTGCGGTAATATGACTGATGGTAGTATTGCGAAGTCCTGCTGTAGTGCGATGTATCGCACCATCCGCGATTAGATTTATAACTTGAAGAAAACAGATTATACATGCGCATACTTACATTCAGGTCGCCGTTGCTCCAGCCTAAATTCAAGTTGTAATATGCGGGCATTTCATTAATCATCCATGGCGAACAGATCAGTGACTTACCGTTAAAGTCTCCGCTGACATAAAAGTCATGGAAAGAATATGTCACCTGCAGATTATACTCGATCTTAGACTTCCTGCACTGTACAGATCCGTGTTGGTTGATAATATTTCCCTTTACCGAACCCCTGAGTGTAAGGGCGTTTTTAAACAGTCTGGCGGTAACGGTCAAGCCGGGCTGCCATAAATTCGTAAACCCTGAATTTTCAACTTTTCGCAACATCACCTTATGCCCATCCAGCTCGGTAGGAATATAAACGGGGGCTATGTTCCGCGAAGTATGACTATATATGATATTTGCAGTATAAGAGAAAACGTTGTTAAGAAACGACGTATATTGAAGATAATTATTGTTGTGTAACTGATTCTTTAGATTGGGATTGCCCGTGATTGCGTTTATCTGGTCAGTCATCTGATAGTTGTCGCTCATGTACCATACAGGTGTGCTATAGAATATGCATGTGCCAAGCGACAGCTGTCTTTTCCGATCGATAGTGTAAGAAGCATCGATATTGTATCCGGGCAGTACGGATGTGGTATTCACGCCGTTTACCTTAATGTTTTCTGTCTTTATATTTGCAGAGGGAGAGATGTACAGATCCCCGAATGAAAGACTCGCCTGTATGAAGCTGCCTGTCCTGAAAGCCTTCATATCTGTCTTTGCCGGATTTGTACCGAGATAATCTATGTCGTTTCCCGAATAGCTGAGATAGCCGAATACGCCGATTGAATGTTTGCCTATCTTCTTGTTCAGTGACGCTCTGAATTCCGTATCCCAGGCGTTCTCCTTAGTGTCGTTCACAATGTCGGACAGCCCGGAATACCGGTAATTATTCTTATTGTGTCTGTAAGATGCGCTCGGTCGGATTATCAGTGAGAAACTCTTGGGAAGAACGAACCGGTAGTTTCCGTTCCATGCCGCCGACACTTGGTCGGAATTCGATGACACGTCATTGTCACCGGAATTATATGACGGACTGCTGAACGTCTCTGTCGAAGACGACGTGTTGCGCTGTTTGCCTCCATTCCAACCTACAATATTTGAAATAACTGTTTTGTCGTTCTGGTATAGCGCACGGAAAGCCATGCTTGGCGCATTCTCGTGTTCGTGCATCCGTAGAGTCCGTGAACTATAATCCAATTTTTCATCACCGAAGTCATAGACGGCGTCTGTCGACTCTCCATTGTTGCGGCTATGATCATAGTAGTAATCGGCAGCAATGTCGTATGTCATCTTTTTGTATGCGAACTTTGAAAAAACAGAATAATAGCCCTGATCATAGACAAATCTTTGGCGACCGGTGAGTTTGGTGTAGCCGCCGTATTCGTATTTTGCCATTATGAAGTTCACCACATGCCGTGCGCCGCCGAATCGTATATCCTGAGGAAAGTCATATACCTCGACGTTGCGCACGTCGCCGGTGCGGATATTGGCGATGTCTGATGCCGATGCGGGAAGATAGTCGATGAAAACCGAGACAGCTTCGCCCATCGACGTCTTGATTGCATCGTCGGTCACGCTGATAGTCGGAATAGCCATATTGCGCAGCAGATCGCTGCCGTCCTGCGAGATACGCTTGTCGCGCTTAGAGGGCAGATAGACCTGCCTGTTGTCCTCGAATTTGCTCGATTGCTCGCTGACAACGAGTTCCTTGAGCTCCTCCCTTCGCGGCATGAAGGCAAGCGGCACTTCGATAACTGCCGAATCGCGCGGAGCCGCAACTTTGTCAGACAGATACTTCTCGCCAAGCCTGAAGAACACCGACAGCTCTTTTTCGGGAAGTTCCTTTAAAATATAGGTAGAATCCGAAGCGTTATAATCTGCGTATGCATAGATGGATGAGGCATCTTCGTTGGAGGCGAATACGCGCACTTCCGGAATCTTTTCGCCTGTCTCGGCGACTTTCAGCGTGACCACAAGATTGTATGCGAATATATTCAGCGGCAAAAGCAGCGACACTACAGCCGCAGCAAGTTTCATCCCCCTGCCCAACGCGGTAAAGTTGTTCTTCATATCACATCCGAATAGTTTTTTCATATTATAGCATCTGGAATAGCGAAATCATGTATGCACAAAATTATACAATTAATTTGTCATTACAAGACTTTTCTTCAATAATTTCATGATTGTATGAACATGTTATTTCTGCTCTTGTCGTACATCCAGCGTTCCGTCAAGGAGCGCTTTCTTCAGTTGCTCTACATCTTTGTACGGGCTGCACAGGTCGAAATGGCACCCTTCGAACATGTTGCGATAGCGGTAATAAGAGCATCCGCCATCACATATAGGAAATACACTGCAATTTTTGCATGTTTCGTTGTATGGAATTGACATTGCGCAATATCTGATGTATAGCGAACTGTTTGCAAGTTCGGATTTATCTATGTATCCCACAACTTTTTCTTGGATTCCTATGTCATTCCAACATTTATAGATTTCTCCTTCGGGTCCGATTACAAAACCTGCGATATTGTGCATCATGCACCCTTTTCCGGAACGGCTTGGAAAATCATTCCAGTCATATCCTTCTTTTCTCAATAGCTCATGAAATTCAAGAACCTGGCTTGGCGTGAAGCATGATTCGCAAAGGCTGCGTTTATCCTCCGTTTCAGACCGGATTATGCCCGGATATACCGACAACATTTTATTATCCGGATACCTTGATTTAAAGAAATTGTCGACCTCTATGAAATCAAGATAATTCTTTTTGTCGATATTCACACGGATGTTCACATAGGTATCTGTCAGTCTTGTTAATATCTTGCCTATATTGGCGACGATTGTATCAAACGTTGGCGCTGTAGACCCTTTGAGGCAACGTGTCTTGTTATGCTTGTCGCCGACGCCGTCTATAGTGATTTGGATGCTGCCGCAACCGGTTTCTTTGAAGAAGCCAATCACGTCATCATTGAAAGCATAACCGTTGGTGACAATCGACTGACTTTCAATTTTGGGCATGCCTTCTTCGGAGAGAGCTTTATAAATCTTCTTTATGACAGGGAATGCTATCAGCGGTTCTCCACCGTACCATGTAATACTGACACTCTTTATATCCTCCTGAGTTTTAACGAAATCCTTGAGTTTTTCTATGACATTGTCTGTCATCATCTTTGTATTTTTCTTCGGCTCGAAACAATACGGGCAGGCGAAATTGCATGCCGTAGTCGGAGCTATGACAAGACTCAAAGTATGCCGTTTGTTATTCTTGGCGTTGAAGTTTAGTAATTCGCGATAATAGAAGTCATATTGATAATCTTTTTCGACGATTATCTCGCGTTCCTTCAACTCGCCGATAACTTCTTGGGGCAGTTTTGAATAGTCGTTGCAATCCAATGCCGTAAACAGAGGCTCACTGATTTCGGAGAAAAAATTACTGCGGGAGTTATACAGGTAGTACTTGTCTTCAGATTTAAAGACCAATGTATATATTGAGTTTTCCAACATAGAATGTCTTTTATGGGAAGTGCTGATTCAACAGCACTTCCCGGATGTCTTTTAATCAGTCACTTTATAATTATTATTGCATGGACAACCCCCGTTATTAGGGCACTGCATTACAGCATTACATTTACAATAGTTGTAGCAACTAAGTCCGTCACATGTACAGTTACCATTACTTGCACAATACTGGTTACACGAACCGCCGTTACAAGTACAATCGCCGCCTTTAATCGCTTCGAGAGATACCTTGTCAAGAGGTTCTTCGTGGAGAACCTTTAAGAAAAAATCACTTTTCATAGTTGAATTAATTTAGTTAATAATATGTTGCGTATCGATACTATTTTTAAATCTGACTTATTCAGCCGTAAGAATTCCAAAGTATGTATTTCCGTTCTCTGTGGTCAGCTCAATTTCTGACTCACTGATTGTGCCGACGAATACGGTGGCGGTGAGCTCTGATGAGTCGATGGTGTACGACATAGCGGCGCCGCTACTTTCGGTCAGGACGACATCGCACATTCCTTCGGGAAGGACAAAGTCGAATGTCAGCTCGCCATCGTCATAGATGCAGGTTATCATCTGCCGACTCGGCATCTGAGGTCTTTTGATAGGCTTTTTATCCCCATTTAAAACAATAGTGGTTCCATCGGGCACTGATTTTGTTTTGTTTACTGTGTCTGCAAATTCTGTAAATGAGCAGAAGCAAAGAATAATTAGAAGAATGAAAAGTTTTAAATGTTTCATAAGAAAAAATTTTAGTTCTTTGTTCGCAAAGTTATGGGCAAATAGGGAATCTCTAAAATTTTTCTTTGCTTCACTAACATTTACAACATGCCGGTATTCAATAAAATACAAGGTGAGGCAAAATTATTTTTGCCTCACCTTAATGCGTGAATATATAATGCTGACAATCAGATGATTACCAAGATCTTGGAGTTGTCGATGTATATGCCTTATTTTCAGCGCATTATCTCAGCTTGCTTAGGAACAGTTCTTTATGTGGTGCTGTCGATTCCGCGATACGCTTGGCGAGGCGTGACTTTCGCTGATAGAATTGTTTGTACTTCAAATCCATCATCAGACACACAGTCCTCGACGAAAAACCGGCGAAAATCAAAGACAGCAGTACGAAATCATCTTCTTTAAGAAACGCACATTCCTCGCGAAGCATCGACATGATATTACCCATATATTTGTCGACTGCGGTCTCGATGTCTTTAAGGCTGCCCTTAGACCTTAACCTCCCGACTTCCTTTTCTATTTTTTTTAGAATCATAGAACCGGCGTTCTCGAATTCTCCTTTATCGAAATATTCGCCGCAGAGCATGTTCAACGTATCCCATTTGTTGCGGAAAAGACTTTCGAGCTCTTCCGCTAAACGCTGATTTTCATTCCCAACTTGTTCTGCTCTTACTTTAAAAATCATCAATGAAGAAAGGTTAGACTCGAATTCTGCTTTCTTTGCCCGAGCATTCAGCCGGTAGTTACGGATTATAAGAATTGTAACTATAAGAGCTACGATAGCGAGTGTGACGAGAGCGTAAAGACGCAGTTCAGCCCGTCTTTGCTGATACTTAGCCTTTTCCGAGTAGTAATCACCTTGTTCAGCCGTTACAGATTCTTTAAGCAGCTCTCCTACAACACTTGTCTGAACCAATATCAAAGAATCTGCCAGTATTGCTGCGCTCTTATACTGTTCCGTGGAAAGAGACTGACGAAAATCCTGATACATTATTCTTAAACGTTGTTTTTCATTCTCCGCTGCCTGATATGCATCCGATAAGAATGCTTGAGCATCTTCTGTTTCACCATTCTGATTATAAAGGATACTGTTCATAATGGAGAGATTGACTCTGTCCTCGGCATCCTCGACAGAATTCTCCTGCGATTTCAAGACACTTTCAAGCAAACTTAACTCGTCTTTTTCCAAGAGAGCAGACGCTCTTGCACTTGCCATATTCCAAAAGTGCTGAATCAACAGGCATTTCATTTGTTACGAACATGTATAAACTGTCAATCAGCATTATTCCCTCATTCATCTTATTCTCATTCATATAGATAGAGGCAAGGTCGCAAAGCGCGTATCGGTGATTGTCGATGCGTCCGGCAAGAAGATAATTCTCGACAGCCTCATGTTCGTATATTTCTGCCTGGCTGTAATTATAAACATACCATAATATATCGGAAATGAGTTCAGCTGTTTTTGCTATCCAGTAAGAGTCTTCAGATTCCTTAGCAATGTCGTATGCAGCTACGGCATCTTTCATTGAGGATTTGAAATCGCTTTTGTTGAAGAATACCATAGCATTATAAAACAGGGTTCTCATTTTCAGATTTCCGGAGGGTCGGGCGGCATATTTCTTATAAGCTGCGGAGATAAGGGAGTCGGAATCGACGACGATATGACATTTAGTCTGCGCCTGGGTGAATTGCAGGGCATAGAAGGCGTAGTCGGACTCGGAGAGTTCTTTGGGATTTATCTGTTGGAGCTGTTCGAGAGCAGTCTCGGGAGCGGACTCCATGATGCTGTCGATGTCGCGCAGACGGCGGTCGGTGCGGTTGCATGAAACAAGAACGGCGCAAAGCAGCAGGAAATATGTCAGAAAGCGGGTTTTCATAAGCATAATACAATAATGTGTAAAGTTACTCATTTTCCTGCAAA
>JAGBDG010000005.1 GCA_017937625.1 Muribaculaceae bacterium
AGCGAGATTGAGTTTTCGCTCGCCGCCAATGCTTCGATGACATCGGCTGAAATAGAAAGACTTGAGATAGCTGACCGCACCCGCGGTTCTTTCACAGCCACCATCAGCGGTTCCGCTTCCGGTCTCGACAACCGCGACAGCCTTGCATATATTATCAGCCAAAGTACAATCAACATCAACGGAACGGAGACAGCCGTCCTCTTGCGCAAGACTATTCCCGGCAACAAGACCGCCGTTCTCGGGCTCCTCCCCGTCATAAGCCTTAAGCTTACGGGCAACGGCACCGCAAGCACCGGAAAAGTTCATCTCCTGTCCGACGGCAGTGCCGGCAAGATTGATGCTACCGCAAGCTACCTCGCATCCGGAAAGACACTCAGAATCAAAGGCGACGCCGCTCTGTCTTCGTTCAATCTCGGACTGCTTTCGGGCAACGGAAAGCTCGGTTATATAGATGCTAAGGCGGACGCGAACGTCCTGTTGAACGGCAAGAAGATAGCTGAGGCTATTACTACCGTCAATATCAGCCGGCTGGATTTCAACAATTACAGTTATTCCGGCATAAAAGCCAGTCTGGACTACGGCAAAGATGACAAAGCGGAGTTCAGTCTCATCGTCAACGACCCGGCAGCTGATATCCGAGCTTTCGGTTTTTACAATAATGGCGATAATCCGTCGCTCTACGCCACAGCGCTTGCCAACGGCATCGACCTCGCGCGCCTCGGTCTCTACAACAAGCGTCCCGACGACTTGCTGAGCGCCAAGCTCAATGCCGAGATTACTGATTTCGACCCTCGGAATCTCAAGGCAGACATATTCCTGAACGACATCTCATGGATGAACCGCCAGGGTAAAGGGCTGAAAATAAACTCACTTTCCGCCAAGGCTACGAACAATGGCTACGAGAACAGCCTGACTATCGATTCGCCGTATCTTTCCGGCGAATTACGCGGCAAATACGATTTTGGCTCTGTGGCATCACTGATGAAGGCAATGGCTTCGCACTTTGTGCCAGCTCTCGAAAGCGACAACATGGACAAGAAAAAATCTGTCGCAGAAACCACTTATCCGAACAAATTCTTCTTCGACTTCGACATAAAGCCGAGCACCGATATCTCCGAATTTCTCAATCTTCCCTTTGCTATCGTCTATAACGGCAATATAAGCGGACAAGTAGACAGTGAGTCACAATACGCCAATGTAAGGCTCGACGTACCCTACATCAGTCAGGGCAACAAACTCATCGAGCATACATCCGTGTTTGCCGAGCTTGATGTCCCGTCAGACCGCTCTCTGATATATGCCACCACACAGATGCCGACAAAGAAAGGCGACATGAATCTTGCCGCCGCCATAACAGCTAAAGACAATAGAATCGACGCACGGCTCGAATGGGGACTCGACAGGCGCATACCGATTAACGGGACAGTCGATGTTTCCGCCACGCTCAACAGTTTCATACACGAGCCGGGCGTACTCTTCCCGGTCGACGCCACCATAGATTTCCTTCCGGGTACACTCAACTTCGGCGATGACACGTGGAAGATCGAGCGATCGCAGATAGGCATCAGCGAAAACGCAGTACAGATCGACGATTTCGCTCTCGACACAGGCAAACAAAGAATCGAGATAAACGGCAGAGCCGGCATTAATCCTGACGACATCGTCAACGTATCGCTCAACGACATACGGCTTATCCATATATTCGAGAATCTGGAGATTGACAACGTCCTGATCGACGGCAAAGCAACCGGGCGCATATCCGCCTCCAATCTGTTCAGCAAAGAGCCGATACTCGAATGCCCCAGACTACATGTCGATTCTATCGGCTACAACCAATGCTATTTCGGCGACGCAGACATCACCGCCGCATGGAACACCGAGAACCGCGCAATACATCTCGATGCCGGAATCGACGGTTTCGAAGGCAAGAAATCGCATATCTACGGCGACATCTTCCCGCTCGGCGAGGCGCTTGATCTCAATTTCGACGCCGACAGCATCCCGGTTGGCTTTCTGCGACCTTTCATGTCTGCTTTCACAAGCAGCATAACCGGAGCCGCGTCCGGAACATGCCGCCTCTTCGGAACGTTCCACGACATGGATCTCGAAGGCGACATTTTCGCCGACAATGTAAAGATTAAAGTCGACTTCACGAACGTAACCTACACCGCCCGCGACAGCGTGTTAATCCGTCCGGGGCGCATCAATCTCGACAACATCACTATACGCGACCCCGAAGGTCATACGGCAAAGCTTAACGGCTATGTCAATCACACCTTCTTCCGCGCCCCTGTCTTCCGCTTCAACATTACCGACGCCCGAGGTCTGCTGAGCTACAATACAACGGCCCGCAACAATCCCGACTGGTACGGCATCATTTACGGCAACGGCAGCGCCACTGTGTCAGGACGTCCGGGAGTAGTGGACATCGGAGTCGATATGTCTACGGCTCCGCGTTCGGCATTCACTTTCGTGCTTTCAGACAGACTCGATGCAGAGGACTATTCCTTCCTGAACTTCCGCGACGTCACGCCGGACTCGCTCAAAGCCCCGGTCAACGACAACGACCCCACTCCGGGCATTATCAGGGAAATGAAGAAAAAGCTCGGAAACATTGCGGACGAGTCGTCGAGCGACTACAACATGGACATCCGCGTGACCGCGACTCCCGACACCCGCATGACACTTGTTGTAGACCCCGTAAGCGGCGACGAGATAAAGGCTGTCGGCAACGGCAGCTTACACATGGTCTATCGCTCGGCCAACAACGACCTCAACATGTGGGGCAAGTACACCGTAAACGACGGAAAGTACCGTTTCACCCTGCAGGACATCATCATCAAGGATTTCACCATCAAGGAAGGCAGCGAGATACGTTTCGACGGTGACCCGTACGCTGTCAAGACCGACATCTCGGCATACTATGCCACCAACGCCAACCTCACCGACCTCGACGACAGCTTCGGTCAGGACAAAGAGGTGGCGCGCACCAATGTACCCGTCCACGCCGTGATGAACGTAACCGGCGACATAAGGCAGCCGTCCATCGATTTCGACTTCGAGTTCCCCACACTGACGTCCGACACCTACCGCAAGGTAAGAAGCATCGTCAGCACTCCCGATATGATGAACCGGCAGATTATCTACCTCCTGGCACTCAACCGCTTCTATACCCCGGACTATATGTCGAGGACTACAAAGGGTAGCGACGAGCTGTTCTCAGTCGCTTCATCTACGATATCCAACCAGCTCGGCAACATGCTCGGCAAGCTCAGCGACAACTGGAGCATCGCCCCGAACCTCCGAAGCGACCGCGGTGACTTCTCTGACGTCGAGGTCGATGTTGCGCTCAGCAGCCGACTGCTGAACAATCGTCTGCTCTTCAACGGTAATTTCGGTTACCGCGACAATACTCTCAACAACGACCAGTTTATCGGCGACTTCGACATCGAATACCTCCTCAACCGCAGCGGCACTTGGCGACTGAAAGCTTACAACCGCTACAACGACCGAAACTACTACGTCCGCTCGGCACTTACCACACAGGGGGTCGGCATCATGTTCAGACGCGATTTCGATTCTATGCTCTCATTCCTCCGCCGTAAGAAAAAAACAAAAACCGATACGGCAGAAAAACCGCAACCTGCCAGAACCGACTCTGTCAGCCGTTCAGCTGCGCTTCCGGTCAAGAAACTCCACACCGACAGTATAAAATAGTCCCGCAGAGCACGACCCCGCGGGACTTCATTATCGATTATTCATTAGTCCTTATTCGGCAAGCGCCGCAATCTGCTCCGGTGTGAGCGAATTCGCTTTCAGGACTTCTCCTACATTATACCTGTCAAGAAATTCTTTCTTAAGACCAAGGCAGATTACCTGTACCGGCGAGCTTCCGAAATAAGCAGCAACTTTCTGACCGAAGCCGCCGTCGACTATGCCGTCTTCCACGGTTATAACCTTGCGGTAATTCCTAAGTCCGTCGAGCGTTTCGCTGTCTACCGACGACAGAATACGCGGGTTTATCACAGTCGGATTGATTCCTTTCCCGCGGAGAATGCCTGCCGCTTGCTTTGCAGTCTGAAGGAATGGACCTTCAGCGATAATGGCAACGTCCGCGCCCTGCTCTACTATGTCATAGCGATTGAAATCGGTGTTGACAGGCACGTCGGTCGATACGACGCCACCGCCGGGTGTGCGGACGACGACCGGTCCATCGCATGAATCGAGAGCATAGTCTATCATGGCGACATATTCCTCTTTTGTCGCCGGCGCAAGGAACTTGATGCCGGGAATATTGGAAATCATCGAAATATCGAAGAATCCGAGATGAGTCATATCCGGAATGCCGAAAACGCCTCCTCCGAAGTCAACCACCGTGACATGTAAGCAATTGATTGACACATCATGCGATAGCTGGTCGTATGCCCGCTGAACGAAGGTTGCCATAACGCCGAACACAGGCTTGGCGCCGCCTTTGGCGAGACCTGCCGCCATTGCCACAGCATCCTGCTCGCAAATTCCCACATCGACAAACTGCTTGCCTGCAATATGGCGTTTGTCCGGCGTGAAGCCGATTGCTCCGGGAGTACCTGCCGTAAGCGTGACTACGTTGCCGTCGGCACCCATTCGCTTGAGCATGTGTTCTGTAAATATATCTGTATAGCTCTTTTGGGAAGAAACATTCAGCAGCGCACCATCGGTCTCGCTGAAAGGAGCGCTGTAGTGAAAACGTTCTTTGTTTGCCTCGGCTGGCGCGAACCCGTTGCCTTTCATCGTATTGATATGTATCAGGACTGCGTGGTCGGCGTCCTTTGCTTTCTCGTAAGCCTTGACGAGGCTCGCCACGTCGTTGCCGTCGCGCACGTAGATATAATCGTAGCCGAGAGCCTTGAAAATATTGTTCTCGGAGGTACCTTTGCTCTCGCGTAGCGCCGTCAGATGGTCATAAAGCGCGCCATGATTCTCGGCGATAGACATCTGGTTGTCGTTGAGCACGACGATGAAATTAGTACCGAGTTCAGGAGCGTAGTCGAGCCCTTCGAGCGCCTCGCCGCCACCCAGAGAAGCATCGCCAATGAACGCGACAACGTTATACTTCTCTCCTTTCAGGTCGCGCGCCTTGGCAAGACCCGTGGCGAGGGAAATTGATGTCGAGGTATGACCTATCTCGAAAAGGTCATAGTCGCTCTCGCGGGGACATGTATAACCCGTGACGTCATTGTAATGCTTCGGATCAAGGAAAGCTCCTATACGTCCTGTCAGCATCTTGTGGACGTATGACTGGTGCGATACATCGAACACAATCTTATCTTCCGGCGCATTGAAAACATAGTGAAGCGCTACTGCTGCCTCGACCACACCGAGGTTAGGTCCAACATGGCCGCCATGTGCCGCAAGTTTGTCGAGAAGTACTTTTCTAAGCTCTCCGCTGAGAGTCGTCAGCTCTCCGGTTGTCAGGTTCTTGATATCTTTTGGTGAGTGTATGTCTTTTAAATCTATCATTGTTAGGAAGTCTTTAAAACCGCTTGCAAAAATATAATTATGAGAAAAACGCCAGTCGATGGTCTAATGTTCCTTCGGCAACAGACACCGCGCATAATGTTTCGGATATGTTACGCAACGAAAGCAATCAAAACATTGCAAAAGCAGCGTCGCTGCCGACCTTTTCTACATTATGCTCTTACTTATCAGTCACTTGTGCCAACAGCAACTCATTTTGTTAACAAATGTATAACAAGTATCCGTTTGAATTTCCCGCAAGAGCACTTTCAAAAAAGCAAATTGCAAAACAAAACAGGTTTCGAATTGCAAAAGTCTATCATAATCTCCCGAATACGCATATAAAATATGAATTAATGTTAATATCAGAACATTTTGTTGCATAAATATTGCCTATATTTCAAATAAAGACTAACTTTGCATCGTGTTTTTCATGGTATAGATTTAAGGTTAACTGGATTGGTTGTCGGGAGACAATCAATTTTTTTTGTATTAATACTAAAT
>JAGBDG010000047.1 GCA_017937625.1 Muribaculaceae bacterium
CCTCTGGCGGATGTCCGGCAGAGGGCTGATTTTGTGTCAGTGAATGACAAGTTATTTCTTGTGTGCGGGGTCGCAGGTGAGTCCTACACCGAGTTTTTTGAAGATTTTCTGGTCGACCTCGCTGAGCATTACCGTAGAGTGTACCTGACAGCCGTTGAGCTCCGGCAGTTTCTCCAGGGCGCGGCGGCAGTTCTCGTCGTGCGGACTGAGAACCGACAGCGCAACAAGGACTTCGTCGGTGTGCAGGCGCGGGTTGCGGCTCTTGAGATAGTGCGTCTTGGTGTGCTGGATAGGCTCGATGAGCGACTGCGGAATGAGTTTGACAGAGTGATCGATGCCTGCGAGGTGCTTGACGGCATTGAGGATGAGGGCGGCGCTCGGACCGAGCAGGTCGCTGGTCTCAGCCGTTATGATGGATCCGTCGGCAAGCTCAATAGCCGAGCAAGCCCTTCCGCTCTTTTCGGCGCGCTCGCGCGCGGCTTTGACTGGTTTGCGGTAGGAAACGTCGATTTTAGCCTGCTTGAAGAGGAGCGCTATCTTGCTGACCTCGCTATCGTTGCACTCGCCTTTGGCAAAGCTGTTGAGAGCGGTGAAGTAGCGGCGGATAATTTCCATTCTGGACGCGTCGCAGCAAGCCTCGTCGTCGTTGATGCAGAAGCCTACCATGTTGACGCCCATGTCTGTCGGCGATTTATAGGGGTTCGTGCCGTAGATGCCCTCGAAAAGCGCGTTCAGGACAGGGAAAATCTCGATGTCGCGGTTATAGTTGATGGCGGTCTTTCCGTATGCCTCGAGATGGAAGGGGTCAATCATGTTGACGTCGTTGAGGTCGGCGGTCGCCGCTTCGTATGCGATGTTGACGGGGTGCTTGAGCGGAAGGCTCCACACGGGGAAGGTCTCGAACTTGGCGTAACCAGCCTCGATGCCTCGCTTGTGCTCGTTGTAGAGCTGGCTGAGGCAGACTGCCATTTTTCCGCTGCCCGGACCGGGGGCGGTGACGATGACGAGCGGGCGGCTTGTCTCGACGTAGTCGTTGCGTCCGAATCCTTCGTCAGAGTCGATGAGGTCGACATTGGTGGGATAACCCTCGATGGTGTAGTGGTAGTATGCTGTGATGCCCATGCGCCCGAGCTTCTCGCGGAAAGCGTCGGCGCTGCTCTGGCCGTTGTAGTGGGTTATGACAACGGAGCTTACAAGAAAACCGCGGTTCATGAACTCCTCGCGAAGCCGCAGGACGTCCATGTCGTAGGTTATTCCGAGGTCATTACGGACCTTGTTTTTCTCAATGTCGAGGGCGCTGATGACAATGACAATCTCCGCTTTGTCGCTGAGCTTTGAAAGCATGCGGAGCTTGCTGTCGGGTTGGAAGCCGGGAAGTACGCGGCTTGCGTGATAGTCGTCGAAGAGTTTTCCTCCGAGCTCGAGGTATAATTTGTTTCCGAACTGGGCGATGCGCTCCATGATGTGTTCGGACTGTATCCGGAGATACTTTTCGTTGTCGAATCCGTATTTCATAACGGATTGCAAAGTTAATGATTTTTTTGATTCCGGCTCTAATAGCTTGCTGAAAAACATCGCCATGCGGTCGTAATTATGAACCGATAGGACAAATTATTGTTCCAAACGGCTTGACATGCGTGGCGGTGTTGGAGATTTTGATTAATTTTGCAGTGTCAATATCGCTATGAATCCAGGATAATGAAGATAGGTACAGTCGACATAGGTGAGAATCCGGTAATGCTTGCTCCGATGGAGGATGTGACAGACGCGTCTTTCCGTCTGATATGCAAGGAGCAGGGCGCGGACATGACATACACCGAATTTGTCTCGGCAGATGCCCTGATACGCAATATCGCCGCAACTACACGCAAGCTTCACATCAGCGACGCCGAACGTCCCACCGCAATACAGATCTACGGCAGGGAAGTCGGTCCGATGGTCGAAGCTGCCAGGATTGTCGAGGAGGCGCGTCCCGACATTCTCGACATCAACTTCGGCTGCCCGGTGAAGAAAGTAGCAGGAAAAGGTGCCGGCGCAGGCATGTTGCGCGACATTCCCAAGATGCTCGAGATTACGCGTGCCGTGGTCGACGCCGTGAAACTTCCCGTAACCGTCAAGACCCGTCTGGGCTGGGACTGCAACAGCAAGATAATAGTCACTCTTGCCGAGCAGCTTCAGGACTGCGGCATACAGGCGATTACCGTTCACGGGCGCACGCGCTCGCAGATGTACACCGGTGAGGCTGACTGGGAGGAAATAGCCCGCGTCAAGGAGAATCCGAGGCTGCATATCCCTGTGATAGGCAACGGCGATATCACTACTCCCGAAAAACTTGTCGAGGCTTTCAGACGTTATGGAGTTGACGGAGTCATGGTCGGCAGAGCGTCGATAGGCGCACCGTGGATTTTCCGCGAGATGACATCTTTGCTCCGTGGCGGAGAAACTGTCGAAATCCCTGTGAGCGAGAAGTTCTCCCTTCTCCGCAGGCAGATACGCGAGAGCATCGAGCGCATCGACGAGTACCGCGGAATCCTGCACATCCGCCGCCACCTTGCCGCCTCGCCGCTCTTCAAGAGCATTCCCGGCTTCCGTCCGACAAGAATCCAGATGCTCAAGGCATCGACGCTCGACGAGCTTGAAGAAGTGCTGTCGAGAGTAGAGAACGAGATTTTGCCATCGTTAGAGAACAATGACTGAAATTCATTTCATATACACATGAACTTATGAAGAAGGTATTATTCATCATGTCGCTTCTGCTCGCCGGTTCGGGGCTTTTTGCCGCCAAACCGGACGTCTACAGAATTGATGTCCATAATTTCAGCGAGCTCGTGGTAGTCGACGGCGTCCCTGTCGACTATCATACACATACCGACTCGGCAGGCTATGCCGTGTTCCGTTGCGCACCGGAAATCGCTTCCGAACTTATATTTTCTAATGTCGACGACAAACTCACGGTACGCACTAATGCCGACGAGAAGACTCTGACCGGCATTCCGCGTGTCACGCTCTATTCCACAGCGCTCACCAAGGTCGAGAACAGCGGCGACTCGCTCGTTAGAGTCTATATCGGCGCTCCCGTCAAGGAATTCAAGGCACGCCAGATCGACAACGGCACTCTCGAGATTCACAATCTCACAGCCGACAATCTCGATGCGGCAGTCACGGCCGGCAAAGGCTCGCTTGTGGTGGACGGCAATGTGAAATCGGCAAAGATTAACAATGTCAGCAGCGGACCTGTCGATGCCGGCGACCTCAAGACGGCAAACATGAGCTGTTTCGTCTTCGGCTCGGGCAACATCACATGCTCGCCCACCGAGCAACTCCGCATCTACGGTGCCGGCAACGGCAAGATATACTACCACGGCAATCCCAAGATAGTGAAACGCGGCATCGGAGTCAAGGCAATACCTGCCTCTGACAAAGACACTGCCGACAACAGATAAAACCAATCCTTTAAACAACACCTTAGAATCGCACAAAGCCACAACCTGAAGAAACGCACGGCACATTCCCTGAAGTGGAATCTTGTCGACCGTCTGTCCACGCAGATTCTCTACGCGGTCACGGGCATTGTGCTTGCGCGCGTGCTGAGCACCGACGATTTCGGTCTTGTCGGCGCTCTGCTCGTTTTCCAGGCTTTCGGAACACTCCTTGTCGACAGCGGGTTCTCCTACGCCCTCCTGCAGCGCCGCAGCCCCACAAGGCTCGACTATTCCACTGTCCTGTGGTTCAACCTCGCCGTATCTCTTGTCATATATGCGATACTTTGCGTGGCTGCTCCCGTGATAGCCGGATGGTTCCAGGGCGACATGCGTCTTGTTCCGCTCGCGAGGGTGATGTTCCTGTGTCTCGTGCTTAACGCAGCCGGTATTGTGCAGACCAACCGCCTGATGAAGGCTATGGACGTCCGCATGGTGGCGGCGTCGAACGCGCTCGGTCTGACATTAGGAGCCGTCGCAGGTATTTGGCTTGCCCTTGCCGGCTACGGAGCGTGGGCGCTCGTATGGCAGAGCGTGACTATATCCGCGGTCAAGGCGCTCGTTCTATGGACGTCGAGCCGCTGGCGTCCGGTGATGCGTTTTTCATGGAAATCGCTGCGCTCTTTTGCCGGGCTTGGCTCGAAGATGATGCTCTCGTCTTTCCTCAACACTCTCTTTCAGAAGATATATGCCTTCGTGATAGGCAACAGGGTGAGCATCACGGCACTTGCCTATTACACACAGGGCGACAAGTGGAGCACCATGGGCGTGGCGTCGCTGAGCCAGGTGTTCACATCTTCGTTCGTGCCGCCTCTGTCGGCAGTGCAGAACGACCGCGAGCGTTTCGCGGCGATGGTGTCGAAAATCAACCGCTTCACGGCATACGTGCTGTTTCCGGCGCTGCTCGGACTAATGGCGATTGCCACGCCGCTGTTCCATGCGCTTTTCGGCGAGAAATGGGATCCGTCGATAGTCCTGTTTCAGATATTGCTTCTCCGCGGCATATTCACCGTGCTCAATTCACTGTACAACAACTATCTTCTTGCTCTCGGACATGGCGGCACGATTTTCCGCCTCGAGGTCGTCCGCGACGGCGCGGCGCTGATTGCTCTTGCAGTATGTTTTCCGTTTATGAGTCTGAGCACACCGGAGTCGCCGGTGCAGGGCATAGAGATACTTCTGTGGGGACAGCTTGCGGCATCGTTCGTCACGTGGATAGTATCGCTCGCGAGCGTAATCAAGCTTACCGGAGTCGGTCTGGGACGCTTTGTCGCCGATATCTTCCCGTATGTGGCGCAGACGGCGCTCATCATCCCGATTATGCTCTTTGCAGCAAGCTTTTTCAGCAACGACTGGCTGAAACTCGCGGTCGGCATTTCCCTGGCGCTCGGCATCTATATCGGACTCAACTACGTGCTGCGCTCGAAAGTGCAGAAAGACGTGCTTTCATATATCCGTGGCAAAAATGTGTTTTGAAAATATGTTGTAAAACATATATTCCTTCGATTCATAGGAGATTGCCTTAATTTTTTACAAAAATCCGCCAAAAAATTTTGTGTGATTTTTATTTTTACTAAATTTGCCGTGCTTTACAGAAAGCGCCAGTTATATCGTACTTATTTTAACATTTAAATTTTTTATACATGAAAAAAATTTACACTTTTGCAGCAGCTGCTGCTCTTGCTATGGGCGCAAGCGCTCAGACTCTCTATCTCTGTGGTCAAGGCGAAGGTCTCGGCTGGACACCCGACGCTCCTATGGAAGTCGCTCTCGAAGGTGACAACTACACAGTGACCATCAAGGAACTTGCATCTTTCAAAGTTTCTACCGCAAAAGGCACGTGGGATGAATTCAACGCAGGATGCTATTCAGCAGCTCTCACAGAAGCTACTCTCGGTACTCCTGTCGCTCTTACAGCTGGTACTGACAATATCAACACTCCCTGGGTTGGCGAATACACGCTTGTAATCAACAAGGATCTTACCACTATCACCGCAACAACAACTACCCAAAAGCCCAGCGGCTTCACCAAAATCTATCTCCGCGGCGAAATGAACGAATGGGGAACTCCCGACGCATGGGAGATGGAAACATCCGACGGTATCGTTTACTGGTTCGACTGTCAGGGCGAGACTGTAATTCCCAACGGAACGAAATTCAAGATGGCAGACTCAGGCTGGGCAAACTACAACTACGGTGCCGGTGACGCTATCACTCCCTACGAGGAGGCTCTTCCCTGGAACGCAGGCGGCGATGACGGCATTATGGCAACAGACGACGGCGAAAGCTACACCGGTACTATCAAGGCTGAGATTTCGAGTCCCAAAGAACCCGCAATGGTTACTGTATTCCCCACTATCGTTGAGCACGGCAACGGCGGTACAGGTGCTGTCGACAACGTTGAAATCAGCGACAACGCAGCTGCCGAGTACTACAACCTCCAGGGCGTACGCGTAGCTAACCCCGAAAACGGTCTCTACATCGTTCGTCGCGGCGCAAAGACAACCAAAGTCCTCGTAAAATAAGGAATGAAGTTTTCATAAGGAAGGGCTGCGTACTCCGGTGCGCAGCTTTTTTTTTTGTGTGATTGCCGAAAGGCATAAAAAAGTGAGACTGCGTTCGGGCAGCCTCACTTTTTAATTGTGTTGTAAGATATTATCTGAGCTTGAAGCGGAGGGAGGAGCGGATGTCGTCGGAAGCGGTGCCGGCATGGGCTGTGAACTGACCCGGTTTAGCCACCCAGCGGTGGGCGTCGGCGTCGAAGTACGAGAGCGCTTCCTTTGTAATGGTGAAGGTTACGGTCTTCGTCTCGCCGGGCTGGAGAGCCACTTTCCTGAAGCCTTTGAGCTCTTTGGCAGGACGCAGGACGACAGGCTTGTTCTCGGAGATGTAGAGCTGAACGACCTCGGCGCCCGGGCGCGAGCCGGTGTTGGTGACGTCGATTGACAGAGTGATGTTGCCGTCGGCGTCCATCTCCGTCCGGTCAGCCGTGAGTTTGCCGAGCTTGAAGTCGGTGTAGCTCAGACCGTGACCGAAAGCGAAGCGTGGCTTGATTTTCTTAGTGTCGAGCCAGCGGTAGCCGACGAGCACGCCTTCCTTGTAGTTGATGTCCCATAGGTCTACGCCATCGCGCTTGATGCCGGGATAGCCTTCTGTGCCGAACGAGTGCGCGCCGACGTCCTCAAGCTTCACGGGGAAGGAGAACGGGAGCTTGCCGGAGGGGTTGACCTTTCCGAAAATCACGTCGGCAATGGCGTTGCCGGCCTCCGAGCCTATGAACCATGCCTGCACGATGGCGGGAACCTTGTCTGCCCAGGGCATTGCCACGGCGTTGCCGCTGATGTTGACAACGACAAGATTTGGATTTGCCTTGGCGAGCGCGGTAATGACGTCGTCCTGTCCGTAGGGCAGTGCGTATGTCGTGCGGTCGCAGCCCTCCGCGTCCTGACCGTCCGACTTGTTCAGACCGCCTATGAAAATGACGCAGTCGGCGTCGGCAGCCTTAGCCACAGCCTCGTCGATAAGCTCGCGGGGCGAACGGTTGTCCTCGAGGTTCTGGCCTGTCACGACACCGTTGTAGGAACCCGTGATGTCGCCGACATAACCGCGTGCAAAGTCAATCGTCGCCATGCCTTCTGCAGCGGCACGCAAGCCGTCGATGGGCGAGATCTCGCGCTGCGCTTTCAGCGACGACGAACCGCCGCCGACAGTCATCTTCTTGAGAGCGTTCTCTCCCACGACGAGAATTTTCATGGACTTGTCGCCTCCAAGAGGCAGTATGCCGCCTTCATTGCGCAGAAGGACAATGCCTTCGTCGCCAATGCGTCGCGCTGCTTCGTAGTGCGCCGGACTGCACATCTCGCCAAGACCTTTCGAAGAGTCCATTGCCGTACGCATCATCAGACGGAGAACGCGGCGGGCCTTGTCGTCGAGTTCGTCGGTGCCGAACTCGCCCTTGTTGATAAGCTCGAGGTAGGGCAGGGCGAGATAGTAGCTGTCGTAGGCGTTAGAGGCGCCCTCGTGGAGTCCGTCGGTCCATGTTCCGAACTCGAGGTCCATGCCGTTGGTTATAGCCTCGCGTGTGTCGTGGACGCCGCCCCAGTCGCTGATGACGGCTCCGTCGAAGCCCCATTCGCCTTTGAGAATCTTGTTGAGCAGGCGGTCGTTGTGGCAGAGATGCTGGTTGTCGTAGAGGTTGTAGGCGCCCATTATCGCCCAGGCGCCGCCTTTCTGCACGGCAGCCTTGAAAGCGGGGAGATATATCTCGTAGAGCGCGCGGTCGTCGACAATCACGTTGGTGTTGCTGCGCCAGTGCTCGTTGTTGTTGAGCGCATAGTGCTTGACGCATGCGGCGACGCCGTTCTCCTGTACGCCGCGGACGTATTCCGACACCATCTCGCCTGCGAGATAGGGATCCTCGCCGAGATACTCGAAGTTACGTCCGTTGAGGGGCGTGCGGTAGATGTTGCAGCCGGGTCCGAGAAGGACGTCCTTGCCGCGGAAACGCGCCTCCTCGCCTATCGAGACACCGTAGAGATGCGCCATCTCCGGATTCCATGTCGCGGCGAGGCAAGTGAGCGCGGGGAAGGCTACGCAGGAGTCGTTGGTCCAGCCTGCCTGGTGCCATTCGTCCCATTTCACTTCGGGACGTATGCCGTGAGGTCCGTCGGTGGTCCAAAGCTCGGGGATGCCGAGGCTCGGAACACCCGACGAGCAGAATTTCGACTGGGCGTGAATAATTTTGATTTTGTCGGCGGTTGTCATGCGCGACAGTGCGTCCTCGACGCGCTCTTCAAGCGGTTTTGTCGTGTCGAGATAAAGAGGCTTGTCCTTCGCCGCCGCCATAAGGGAGACGGCAATGGCAAGGACAAGCGCAGATGCTTTCGTGTGCTTCATTATGTTTATAGTTGGAGTGTGTATTACAATCAGTTTTACCTTAGAAAAGCAGCCTATCGGAATTTTCAGGAGTTATGTTACTTGATTTTCTGAAATACGCGGACGTAGTCGACTTCCATAGTGGCGGGCAGAACCGACTCGTCGACGCCCTGCGCTCCGCCCCATGAGCCGCCCCATGCGAGGTTGAGAATAAGATAGAAAGGCTTGTTGAACGGCCAGGTCTTGACGTCGCCCTTTCCGTCGTTGGCGAACGACAGGAGCCTTACGTCGTCGACGTAGGTGTATATGCCGTTTTCGGTCCATTCAAGACGGTAGACGTGGAAATCGTCCTGCGCGCCCTGGGTGAGGCGTTCGGCGGTCTTCTGTGTGCCTTTGGTGTGGTTGTAGCTCTCGCAGTGGATGCTCGACGAGGTGTAGTCGGGATTGTAGCCAACTTCCTCCATGATGTCGATTTCTCCGCAGAGAGGCCAGGGTGTCTTGCCGAAATCGTTGTTGGCGGGCATCATCCAGTAGGCCGGCCATGTGCCTTTGCCCTTGGGGAGCTTTATGCGGGCCTCGAAGATGCCGTATTTCCAGCCTTCGTTAACATTGGCGTAGATACGTCCGGAATATACCTTGCCGCCGTCCTTGAAGGCGGTGATGGTGAGGATTCCGTCGGACACTTCGGTGACGCGCTTGCCGTTGAACGAGCCGTTGACGTAGTTCTGGAGTTCGTTGTTGACCCAGCCTGAGCCTTGCACCTCATGGGTCCACGAGGACGTGTCGAGCTTGTCGCCGTCGAATTCGTCGTTCCATACGAGCTCATAGCCTTCGGGAACCTTGATTGTAGGGTCGACGGGCTCGGGGGTCTTGCCGTTCTGCTCAACAGCGACTTTGGCACGGGCAGAGCCAGAGATAAGGGTAATCTCGGCGGAACGTGCGTCGCGGTTCTTGTTTGCTTCGGCGGTGACGTCGACGGTGCCGTTGTTGGAAAGCGTGCCTGTCTTGGTAAGTTTCACCCACGACTCGGAGCAGACGGCATCCCATTCGCCCGAAGCGGTGACGGTGAACGACTGTGTTCCGCCGGGGGCGTCAAACGAGAGAGTCCCGACGCTTGCCTTTATGTCGGAGGGGGTGTCCTCTTTACCGCTGTCGCTGCCGGAGCATGCCGCCAGCGAGAGAGCAAACATTGCAGCCGTGAAAAACATAAATATTTCTTTTACCATGCCGGTATATGTCGGTTTAAAGTATGATTCGTATAAACAAAACGCACGGCGGGTTATCCAATGCGATAATACGATCCCGCCGTGCGTCCCTGATTCATCAGTCGTGATGAACCTGGAATGTGATGCCGCTTACGCTGACAGTAGTGTTCTCGGCATTGCCGCCGAAGTCGAGCACAAGCTGGACTTCGTGCATAGCCTGCGGAGCCTTGACTCCTGCTACCCAGAAAGTCTTGGGGCTGTCCTGATCGAGAGGAATGCGCTCGGCGAAGAAGAAGTTGCCGTCGCGTTTGCCTTCCTGAGTGTCGTCGATGTCGGTTTCCACGAGCTTTATGGTGACGCCGGGATGAGCGGTGTTGCTGCTGAGGGTAATCTTGAAGTCGTATGCAGTCTCAGTGTCGATGGCGGGCAGGTCGGTGACGAGCTTGACCTGTGCCTGCCACTGCTCGAATGTGGCTGCGGGGAACTCGACTGTAAAGTCCTTGCCGTCGAATGTGAGGGCGGGGTCGGCAATCTGCGCCCAGCCGGGAGCGTAATAGAACGAAGGTGTGATGTTTGCGCCGCTCCAGAGATTCTCGGGGCTGTCGGGAGCCGCCCAGTCGGGTTCGGGAGTCGCGGGCAGTTCGGGAAGAACGGTACCGTCATCGTTGGCGTGATCCTTGAGGACGAAGTTCTCGATGGTCACCTCGATGCCAGCGGGGTTGCCGCCGAAGTCGAGAGTGAAGACAAGATTGTTCATCGGCACGACAGCGGGCAGGTTGCTGAACCAGTAGGTGACGGGTTCGCCGGCGGTGAGGTTGATCTTCTGGTTGCAGAAGAAAGAGTGAGCGTCGTCGTCGTCGCCGTCGGGATGGATTTTCAGCGTAACGTTCTTGATGTCCATTGTCGAGGTGAAGATGAACGAGCCGTCGTATGATTTTCCTTCTTCAAGACAGATGTTGGAGCCGATGTGCATCTGAGCCTGCCACTGGTCGGTTGTGGCTTCTGGAAGAGTCACTGTCCATGCGTCGCCGTCGTAGGAATAGGCGGGATCGGCAATCTGTGCCCAGCCGGGAGCGTACCAGAAGCTGTTGAGGTGGATGTCGGTGCCCTCTGCCTTGACGAGGTTGTAGGGGCTCTCGTAGTCGAAGCCTGCGAAACCGTTCATCTTGGTCTTGTCGACGGTGAAAGATTTGGCGATGGTGCCGGTGCTGACGCCGTTGGCATTGCCTATCTTCACTTCCACGCTGTAGTCGCCGGCCTTGCGGTAGTAGCGCGAGAAAGCGAAATCTGTGGAGTATGACTTGCCGTCGATGATCCAGACGGGGTATACGCCCTTTCCGGTGAACTCGAAGTTGGCGTAGTTTGTCTCCTGGTCGACTGTGATCTTCACGCAGTCGGCGTAGTCGGCAGCCTGCGGAACGGCGTTGATGTTAACTTCATATACTTTGTCTTCGGTGCAGGAAACAAGAGCTGCCGCGCCGCCTGCCGCAAGAAGAGAAAGTGCTATTGTCTTTATATATTTTTTCATAGCCTTGGATTAATAAGGATTTTGAGTAAGGGTGCCCTGCGAGCGGTCGATTTCGGACTGCGGGATGGGGAGATATTTCTTGTTGGGCGACCAGGTGTTGGTGCGGTAGCCGTATTCGTCGGGAACGAGAACCGAAGCAGCCTTGTCGGTGCGGACGAGGTCCCAGTAGCGCTTGCCCTCGCCGACGAACTCGAGGTGGCGTTCCTCGATGATGTTGTCGATTGTGGGCTCGAGCTCGGTGCGGAGACCTGCGCGGCGGCGAACGTCGTTGAGGTACTTCTTGGCGTCGGCAGCGCTTCCGCCGGTGGTCACGAGAAGCTCGGCAGCGTTGAGGAGAGCCTCGGAGTAGCGGTAGATTCGCCAGTTGTTGTTGTAGTTGAGCTCGGAGGAAGCCTTCTGGTCCTTGTTGCCGTCAGCTTGAGCCGCATACTTCTCGAGGAAGAAGCCGAAGTCCTGGTAGCGCTTGTTGTAGGTGCCTTCCTGCGAGCGTACGTCCCAGCATGTGGCGTCGCGGCGAGTGTCGTCGGCGCTGTAGCGGTTGTATGTCTCAAGACGTACCGGGCAGAATCCCCAGCCGCCGTTGTGGCCGTCCTGTCCCGAAGGCCAGTTGTTGGGACTTATGAGTGTCGGAAGGACAGTTCCGCCTGCGGTGAGTGGATTGCCCCAGTCGCGTGTGGCGTTGTCGTCGATGTAGTTGATTTCCCAGATGGACTCCTTGCACCATTCGCCTTCTTCCTTGAAGATTCGGGCGTAGTCGGGCTCGAGGTCGTAGTCAGCCGAAGCGATGATTTCCTTCATGTAGTTGAGAGCCTGGGCGTAGCGTGCGGTGTCTTTCTGATACATCACAATCTCGGTGTAGAGCATGTAAGCCATAGCTGTCGTGACACGTCCGGACTCCTCGCCGGAAGCGCGGAAAGGAAGAACGTTGAGCTTGAGGGCAGCCTCGATGTCGCCTACCATGTGCTCGTAGAGCTCGTTGGCGGGCATCTGTGCCTGGATGTAGGGTTCGGTGAGGTTCACTTCATAGTAGGGCACGTTGCCGTAGAATTTCCAGAGCCAGTTGGCGTAGAAAGCGCGGAGGACAAGAACCTGCGCACGGGCGTAGTTGAGGTCTTTCTCCGTGGCGTCGGGGATGCCTGCCTCGATGTCGGCGATGACGTCGTTGCAGCGCTTGATGCCGCTGAATGCCTCAACCCAGATGCCGGAGATGACTTTCAGAGGAGTAGCCTCGTAGTTTGCCATCAGGTGCCAGTTCTCGTTGTCGGTCTTGTTGGAGCCGCCTACCCATAGGTCGTCTGCCATGATGTCGCTCATCATGATGAAGGGCTCGTAGCTGCCCATGCCCCAGTCGGTCCACTGCAGGGGGTCGTAAGCCGCCACGACAGCTTCGTTGAGGTGGTCTTTTGTCGAGAAATACTCGTCGGATGATTCCTGCGTCGGGGAGGTGACGTTGAGGAAATCGTCGCCGCACGCTGTGAGTCCCATGGCGATGGCGGCAAGTCCGAAAATCTTATATATTGATTTCATGATTGAAAGTTCTTTTTTGATTTAAGATTCTTTTTAGAAAGCGAGGTTGAAGCCTACAGTCCATACGCGAGCCTGCGGGTAGACGCCGTAGTCGACGCCGAGCGAAGTGGCGGTCGAGGAGATTTCGGGATCATAGCCGTGGTACTTGGTCCATGTCCAGAGGTTCTCGGCAGCGACGTAGAGGCGGAGCTTCGATACGAATGCTTTCTTTGTGAGTTTTTCGGGAAGTGTGTAGCCCAGCTGAAGGTTTTTCAGGCGCATGTAGCTGCCGTCGTAGACGTAGAGGTCGGACGACTGCCAGTTGTAGGAGTCTGCCTGCACGTAGCGGGGATATTTGTTCGAAGTGCCTTCGCCTGTCCAGCGGTTGAGCATCCATGAGGGAAGGTTCGATGCGATGGCGTCGATACGGCGTGTGGCGTCGTAGATGTCGTTGCCTGCCGTGCCCTGGAAGAAGATGTTGAAGTCGAAGCCGCGCCATGTCGCCGTGAGACCGAAGCCGTAGCTCCAGTCGGGCATGCCTTTGCCGATCTTTGTGCGGTCGTCCTCGGTGATGCTGCCGTCGCCGTTGACGTCGGCGAAGCGTACGTCGCCGGGCTCGAGGCTTGTGCCGTACTTGCTGTTGTAGGCGTTAGCCTCCTCGAGGTTCTGGATGATGCCGTCGGTCTTGTAGCCGTAGAAGTAGGGGAAAGGTTCGCCGTTCTGGGCGCGTGAGATGGTGCCTACACCCTGGAAGCTGTCGAGGTTAGCCCAGCCCTGCTCGTTGCCGTATGCGATGAGTTTGTTCTTGATGTACGAAGCGTTTGCGTTGAAGCGCAGGGAGAGGTCGCCGATGTTCTGGCGGTACGCGAAGTCGAATTCAAGACCGGTGTTGCGCATCTTGCCGACGTTGCCCACGGGGATAGCCTCGCCGACGTACTGCGGCAGCGACATTGTCATAAGCATGCCGTCGGTGTCCTTGCGGTACCAGTCGATGCTCAGGGTGAACATGTTCTGGAGGAAGCCGAAGTCTACGCCTATGTCGGTCTGCTTCGATTCTTCCCACTTGAGGTCGGGATTGGTGAGCTGGCTGGGCTTTGTGCCGTTTGCGATTGTGCCGTTGCTGCCGAAGATGTAGTTGTTGCCGTTGCTTGTGAGGGCGACATACTGGAAGTTGCCGATGTTCTCGTTACCGTTCTTACCCCACGATGCGCGGAGCTTGAGGTTGTTGAGCCATGTGTGGGTGCCTTCCATGAAGCTTTCGTTCATGATGTTCCAGCCTGCCGACACGGAGGGGAAAGTAGCCCAGTGGTTGTTGCTGCCGAAGCGGCTCGAACCGTCGCGGCGTACCGTCGCCTGGATCATATAGCGCTCGTCGAAGTTGTAGCTTGCGCGGGCGAAGTAAGAAGCGAGTTTCGATTTCACCTGAGGAGCGCCCCATGAGTTGCGGTCGCCGTCGGCTGCGAGACCGGTGGATGCGTCGAGGTATGGACGGTCGTAGCTTACAAGGTGGTTGGCGGAACCGCCGAGGTAGTAGCCGCTGCTTTCTTTGGCGGACTGACCGAGGAGGACGCTGAAGCTGTGCTCGTTGATGGTCTTGTCGTAGGAGAGGACATTCTCGATCTGCCATACCAGACCGCGCTCGCTCGTCGAGCTTGCCGAGGAGAAGTTCTGGCTCTGACCGTTGCGGAGGTAGTACTTGGGAGTCCAGCTGTCGCTGCCCCAGAAGGAGAGGTCGGCGCCGTAGCTGATGCGGTAGTGGAGGTTGTCCCATACGGTGAGGTCGCCGATGAAGTTGCCTACGAACTTATGGCTCCATCCCTTGCTGCCGGGAAGCGACATGTTGGCGATGGGGTTGCTGAGTTCCTGATAGTTGCCGAATGCGGTGGGAACCATGACGAGACGTCCGTCGGGACCGTACATCGGAACGTAGTCTGCCTGACCTGAGAGATAGTTGAGCTGATATTTCTCCTCTGCGCTGCCTTTCTCAAGATAGGGCGTCAGGATAGGCGACATCTGGAGAGCCGAGCCCAGAGGCGAGCCCCACATGGAGTTGACGTCGATGCCTTTGCTCTTGATGCGGGTGTAGGCGAGATTGGTGTTGATTGTGAACTTGCTCAGGAAGTTGCGGCTCTTGGTGGCGTCGAACGCCGTTATGCCGAGGTTGCTGCGGAGCGTGAAGCGCTGGTAGTTCGAGCGGTCGAAGTTGCCGCCGACAACGCCTTCCTGCTCCATGTAGCCTGTAGAGAGCATATACTGTACTTTCTCGGAACCGCCGGTAAGCGAAACCTGATGGTTCTGCATGGGAGCTCCGTTGTTGAAGACTTCTTCCTGCCAGTCTGTTCCTTCGCCGTAAGATGCGGGGTCGGCGTAAGATGGAGCGATGCCGGCGTTCATGGCGCCTTCGTTCATCATCATGGCGTATTCCATGGCGTTGAGCACTTTGCGTTTCTTGGCGATGCTCTGCCAGCCGTAGCTGAAGTCGTAGGAGAGCTTGGCGGGACCTTCCTTGCCCTGCTTGGTGGTCACGAGGATGACACCGTTGGCGGCGCGGGCACCGTAGACAGCGCCGGAAGCTGCGTCCTTGAGCACTTCGATAGACGCGATGTCGTTGGGGTTGAGGTAGTCGAGACCGCCTTCGATAGGCATGCCGTCAACGATATAGAGCGGCTCGGAGGCATTGATAGTGCCGATACCGCGGACACGTACGCGTGCCGCTGCGCCGGGCTGACCTGACGAGGAGGTGACGGTGACGCCTGAAGCGAGACCCTTGAGGGCGTTGTCCATGCGGACAGGTGCCGTAACAGCGAGCTCGTCGGAGTTTACTTTGGCGATAGATGCTGTGACGACGCTCTTTTTCTGAACGCCATAACCGACTGCGACTACTTCGTCGAGCATTGTCGAGTTCTCTTTCATGACAACGTTCATCTGCGATGCTGCGGGCTGCTCGACGGTGTCGTATCCTATATAGGAGAAGACGAGCACTGAACCGTCGGGAACAGTGATTGTAAAGTTGCCGTCGACATCGGTGGTCACACCTTTGTTATTTCCTTTTGATACTACTGACACGCCTATCAGGGGTTCGCCTGCCGAGTCGGAGACGGTACCTCTGGCTGTGATGTCAGCCCATGCGGATGCGCTTCCTATAAGAAGTACCGCAAGCACGATTGCCATGGTACGCAATCTTGTGAAATAAGGTTTCATGCGATAAGGATTAGTATTAGATTAAAAATTCGTTTTTCCGGTACAAAGTTAATGACCGGCGGAATAAAAATAATAGGTAGGTAAATGGATTTGGTAAGGTTGGTGTTTTGGTGTTTGTTTGTTAATCAAAGGTTTAGTATTATGGCTATGGTTGAATTTGGTAAGATATGTCAAGGTGGTTTTGTCTGATATGTAGTGCTGAATGACCGGTTCGTCGGCAAGGGCAAGTTCTCGGCAAACCATAGGGTTATTCGTTAGTCCTTAGCGCGTTATGCTTTTTGACCGCTTTTTCCCAGCTGGTGTTGTATTTGAATACGCGTTTTTCGGTATTTCCTTTGAAATTCTTCGTAGTTATGATTACGGCGCCGTTCACTGCGAGCCTGCCATAGAGCGAGTATGCGGTCGAGTCTTTGAGGACTGCGATTGAGGCGACATCGCGTGGATTGACGCGGTCAATTCCTCCTGCAAGAGGCACGCCGTCGACAATGTACAGGGGCTGTACGGAGTCGGGCGAGAAAATCCGTAACGCCGGCGCCCGGCAGGTTGAGGCTTCATCGGCTGTAGTGTCATCCGATGCCTGTGCGCTTCCTGCTAAAAGTGCCGCAAGCGCGATTGCCGCATAAAGCAATTTCTTGAAAGACGTTTTCATGACGATTGGTATTAGTTTTTAGCGAGTTGTTCAGATGACAGGTTTGCCGAGCGAGCGGACCGCCTCAGCAAAATGTTCTTTGGGGACTATTGCCTTGTTGCGGGTTCGCTGGCGGGTGTTGTAGACCGTCTGTACGGAGCAGTGGAGGAACTGGGCAATCTTGACGCTGTCGTTCATTCCGAGGCGTACGAGGGCGTAGATGCGCAACTCGGTAGTCAGCAGCTCGCCTTTTTTGAGGCTTATCTGCTCGTCGGGGCGCAGCAGGGTGTTGAAATCCTTGACGAAATCGGGATATATGTCAAGGAATATGCGGTCGAAGTTGCTGTACAGTTCCTTGATCTCTCCATGCGAGAGCTCCTGCGATTTTACGAGATTGAAGACTTCGTCGGTTCTCTTTGCCATGATCATGCGGTAGATGTCCTTGCGGAAATCGTCGATTTTGTTGATATAGCTCGAGCAGATGGCGAAGATGTTGGCTATGTATTTTTCTTTGGCATCGTTGACCTCGGCGAGCTCGCGTGTGCTTTCGCGCGCCGTCTCGTACATCTCCGAAAGCTCGGAATTTGTCTTCTCAAGCTGATTCCTGACAGACTGCAGCTCGCTCACTCGTTCCTCGAGCTTCTCCTTCGTGTCGCTCAGGACTTTTCGGGTCTTTTTCTGCTGGTAGAGCTGTATGCCGATGAATATCAGGGCTATGACAAGCACTATCGAGATAAGCAGAATCCACAGCAGATAATGCCGCATAGTCTGAAGCTGGTTTGAGTTCGTACGGTTGAGGGCATTGAACACAAGGTCCTGAAGATTGGCAAGATTGCCTACGCGGACGCGGCTCTTGTAGCTGTTCGCACATTTGATGCTGAAGCTCAGATAGGAGTTGGCGCGCTCGTAGTCGCCCTGCGCGTAGAGTATGGCGCCTAATTCCTCGAGGGAAGCTATCTCGCGGTTGCACGAGCGGGTGTCGGATATCGCCGAAAGAATCAGATAACGCATCATGCCGATGCTGTCGCCCGTCTGCAGGCACACGCGGCTGAGCATCCAGTCGTCTTTCGCGTTCTTGATGGAGTTATGCTTGCTTTCGGCTATGTTCTTCTCGAGTTTCGGACGGAGGCGCGACGACCTCTCCGTGTCGGCGATGCTGTACCATCCCACGAGCCAGAAATAGTCCGGGTCGTCTTCGTCGAGGCTCCGGCTCAGACGTGTGAGGAACTCGTCGACCTCTGGCTGATAGATGAGCTGGGCGTTGCGTCCGATGAACTGGTCGCGGTGCGTCTCGAAGAAAAGCCGGGTCTTGTAGTACTCGGCCATAGCCTTGCCTTTGAGCTGCGTGGTGTCGACAGCGGCGAGGCAGTTCTCGGCTTCGGACAGCAGACCGGTCGCGGAATAGATGTACACGCGGTTGAGGTTCATCTGGTTCATCCAGTCGCGTCTGCCCAGCAGCGAGGCAAGGTCGTAGCATTTCTTGGCGTAAGCGAGCGCCGAGTCCGAGTCGAAACAGCTGTAGGCGTCGTAGAGCTCATGCGATATCCAGTAGCGCTGCTCGTTGCCTGTGGCGTCCCTGAGCCTGTCGCGCAGAGAGCTGATATTGGCGAGATAGGCAGTCTCGCGGCTGTCGTGCGCACCAAGCTCCGCGTCAAGGCTGTCGAGCAGGGCGTTGATTTCCGGCGTGATGATGCCGGCGCTACCGACGGGCGCTGACGCGAGGACAAAAAGTACAGCACAATATACTGATAATACAAAATTACGTGTGTTTTTCATAACAAGAACTCCTGAAGAGAGAGATAACTGCTTGGCAAAGGTAAGGAAATCATTCTTTTCCTGCAACTTTTAATCAAATAACCTTACTTTATATTAATCCGGCGAAAAAACTGCGCCCTTGCTGACGTATTTAGAGATAATTTCATTAACTTTGCAGAAAATCGGCGGTCTACCGCCGCAAGTGTACAACCCCACTACCATTGAACACATTTTTAGATTAACCTAAATATTTAAGCAAAAAGATGAAAAGAGTTTATACATTCGGCGACGGCAAAGCTGAAGGTAATGCAGAAATGCGAAACCTCCTCGGCGGCAAAGGTGCCAATCTTGCTGAAATGAACCTTCTCGGAATGCCCGTTCCTCCGGGTTTCACTATCACAACTGAAGTGTGCAACGAATACACTCAGTACGGCAGGGACGAAGTAGTTTCGCGTATCAAAGAAGACGTCCAGAAGGCTATCAAACACGTTGAAAGCCTCACCGGCAAGAAGTTCAACGACCCCGCCAATCCCCTTCTCGTATCGGTACGTTCGGGCGCGCGCGCTTCCATGCCCGGCATGATGGATACTGTCCTCAACCTCGGTATGAACGACGCTACCGTCGAATCGCTCGCCGAAAAGAGCGGCAACCCCCGTTTCGCATGGGACAGCTACCGCCGTTTCGTCCAGATGTACGGCGACGTCGTTCTCGGCATGAAGCCCAAGAAGAAGACCGACATCGATCCCTTCGAGGAAATCATGGACAAGGTGAAAGAAGAAAAAGGCTACAAGCTTGACACCGAGCTTCAGGTAGAAGACCTCAAGAACCTCGTGAAGCTCTTCAAGGCTGCCGTTCTCGAATACACCGGCAAGAACTTCCCCGATGACGCATGGGAACAGCTCTGGGGCGGCATCTGCGCCGTGTTCGACAGCTGGATGAACGAGCGCGCCATCATCTACCGCCGCATGAACCAGATTCCCGAAGAGTGGGGTACTGCAGTAAACGTGCAGGCTATGGTCTACGGCAACATGGGCAACAACTCCGCTACAGGCGTGGCATTCAGCCGTGACGCCGCTACCGGCGAGAATATATTCAACGGTGAATACCTCATCAACGCTCAGGGCGAGGACGTCGTAGCCGGCATCCGCACACCCCAGCAGATCACAATCGAAGGCTCGCGCCGCTGGGCTGCCCTCCAGGGCATCAGCGAGGAAGAACGCGCAAGCAAGTATCCTTCGCTTGAGGAATCCATGCCCGTCTGCGCTAACGAGCTCTTCTCCATCGCCGACAAGCTCGAGGCATACTACAAGGACATGCAGGACATGGAGTTCACTATCCAGGACGGCAAGCTCTGGATGCTCCAGACACGTAACGGCAAGCGCACAGGCGCCGCTATGGTCAAGATTGCTATGGATCTCCTCCGCGCAGGCACAATCGACGAAAAGACCGTCCTCAAGCGCATGGAGCCCCAGAAACTCGACGAGCTTCTTCACCCCGTGTTCGACAAGGCAGCCCTCAAGCGCGCTTCCGTAGTCGCAAAGGGTCTTCCCGCATCGCCCGGCGCCGCTTCCGGTCAGATTGTGTTCTCCGCTGAAGACGCAGAGACATGGGCAGAGAAGAAACGCAAAGTCGTTCTCGTCCGCATCGAGACATCGCCCGAAGACCTTCGCGGTATGGCAGTGGCTCAGGGTATCCTGACTATGCGCGGCGGCATGACATCGCACGCTGCTGTCGTTGCCCGCGGTATGGGCAAGTGCTGCGTTTCCGGCGCAGGTGAAATCAAGGTCGACTACGTTGCCAAGACCGTCGAGATGGGCGGCAAGAAGTACAACGAAGGCGACTGGATCTCGCTCAACGGCTCGACAGGTGAAGTTTACGACGGACAGGTTCCCACAACAGAACCTTCGCTCGACGGCGATTTCGCAGCTATCATGAACCTCGCTGACAAATTCACCAAGACATACGTCCGCACCAACGCCGACACCCCCCGCGACGCCAAGCAGGCACGCAAGTTCGGCGCACAGGGTATCGGTCTCTGCCGCACGGAGCACATGTTCTTCGAAGGCGACCGTATCAAGGCTGTCCGCGAGATGATCCTCGCTTCCGACGTAGAGGGTCGCCGTCTCGCCCTCGCCAAGCTTCTTCCCATGCAGCGCGGCGACTTCGAAGGTATCTTCGAGGCTATGGACGGATTCGGCGTTACAATCCGCCTTCTCGATCCCCCTCTGCACGAGTTCGTGCCTCATCAGACAGCTACCCAGAAGGAGCTTGCCGACGAGATGGGCATCACGCTCGCAGAAGTAAAGGCAAAGGTCGACGCTCTCGAGGAATTCAACCCGATGCTCGGTCACCGTGGTTGCCGTCTCGGCATCACATACCCTGAAATTACCGAAATGCAGACACGCGCCATCATCGAGGCTGCTCTCGCTTGCAAGGCTCGCGGCATCGACGTTCATCCCGAAATCATGGTACCTCTGGTAGGTTCGCTCAAGGAGCTCCAGCATCAGGCTAACGTTATCAACGAGACCGCTGTCAAGGTATTCGAGGAGAAAGGCGATTCGATTCCCTACCTCGTAGGCACAATGATCGAAGTTCCGCGCGCCGCTCTGACAGCAAATGAAATCGCTACCGTAGCCGACTTCTTCTCGTTCGGCACAAACGACCTCACCCAGATGACATTCGGCTTCTCGCGTGACGACGCTCCCAAGTTCCTCAAATTCTACAAGGAACACGGTGTCATCAAGACCGATCCCTTCGAAGTTCTCGACCAGGTCGGCGTAGGTCAGCTCGTACGCATGGGCGTAGAGAAAGGTCGCAGCGTCAAGCCCGAACTCAAGGTCGGCATCTGCGGCGAACACGGCGGCGAGCCCTCCAGCGTAATCTTCTGCGCTAAGCTCGGCATGAACTATGTCAGCTGCTCGCCCTTCCGCGTGCCCATCGCCCGCGTTTCTGCCGCCCAGGCTGCTATCGAAGACTAATTAGCCGTCAAATCTCATAAATAGAGGCGTTGGTGCGTTCAGCGTATCAACGCCTCTTGTTTTAAAAGTCATTATGTGACTTTAGAGACCTTAGCGTCCTTAAAGTCCTTAGAATTAAACATCAGCGATATGTCCGATCTAATTCCTAATCGTGGCAATTACAAGAAACTGATTAGTTACCAAAAATCTGATGTGATTTTCCAGATTACATTCTATTTTTGCGAGCACTTCATTGCATACGGTGACCGGACTAAAGATCAGATGATTCAGGCTGCCCGCAGTGGCAAACAGAACATAGTGGAAGGTTCTGCGGCTTCCGTAACTTCAGCTAAAACGGAAATCAAACTGATAAATGTTGCTAAAGCGAGTCTTCAGGAATTGCTCGCTGATTACGAAGACTATCTTAAAACCCGTAACAAGCCTCAATGGGAAAAAGGTAGCATCCAATACGACGCTATGCGGAAACTTGGACGCGAGCACTCTGATGCCGAATTCTTTATGAATTTGATTGCCGTCAGACCACCTGAAACTATTGCAAATATGGCAATAATTCTCATCAAACAGGCTGATTATCTCTTGTTTCGACAACTTGAACGTTTGGCTAAGGACTTCGCCGAAAATGGCGGCTTTTCTGAAAAAATGTCACAAATTCGCCGCAATACCCGTGGTTATTAATAATATCAGTTTACTGAAATGAATCAGAACGATATCGACCGCAAGAGTATCGAAAAGGCAAAAGAGCTTTTCTCGTCAGGCAATGTTTATGAGATTGAAGTCGGCACTACTGCCGGCCTTCAGGCTATTCATCGTGCTTTGTTCGTTGGACTATATTCCTTTGCCGGAGAGATTCGCAAACTCAATATTTCAAAAGGTGGATTCCGGTTTACTAATTCTCTCTATCTCATTCCTGCTCTTGAGGCTATTGAGAAGATGCAGGAAAGATGCAGCAGTCGCGTGTCTTGCGGCACTTATCGGAGGTCAATGTCTTGATATTGTGACAACATCGGGAGGACAATAGCGGCATTAGGACCGACGATTGCAATATGGCAAAGTGATGAACCAAGCAACCGTAACTCACTCCTCAGCAGACTTTTTGGCGCAGGGTGTTGCGGGGCTTGCGGATGTCGGGGATTTTTGATAACTTCGCAATCTGACTAAAATGTGCAATATGGAATACAGACGATGTGGAAACAGCGGAGTAGAGCTGCCGGTAATCTCTCTCGGTCTATGGCATAACTTCGGTGATGTCGATGACTTTGCAACTGCGAGGGACATGCTTCTGGCGGCATTCGACAACGGAATATGTCATTTTGACCTTGCCAACAATTACGGTCCCTCTCCTGGCAGTGCTGAAATCACTTTCGGCAAAGTGCTAAAAGACAATCTCGCCTCACATCGCGACGAGATGTTTATATCTTCGAAAGCAGGTCATGACATGTGGGCTGGCGTGTACGGCGGCAATTCCTCGCGAAAGAATCTTATCGCGTCGTGCAATGCGAGTCTGAAAAGGACAGGTCTTGAATATTTCGATGTGTTCTACAGTCACCGCTACGACGGTGTGACGCCTGTGGAGGAAACGATGCAGGCGCTGATAGATATTGTCCGCAGCGGCAAGGCTCTGTACGCCGGAATATCGAAATATCCTCCGAAAGAGCAGGAGTGCGCCTATCGTATCCTTGCGGAAGCTAAAGTTCCCTGTCTGGTCAGCCAGTACAGGTATTCTATGTTCGATACGGCGTCAGCCGGGAATAACTTCGGTCTTGCAGCCTCGAGCGGCAGCGGCATAACCGTATTCTCGCCTCTTGCCCAAGGGCTTCTTACCGACAAGTATTTCCACGGCATACCTGCAGACAGCCGTGCCGCCAAGAGCACCGGCTTCCTGCAGCAGTCTCAGGTTACAGAAGAAAAAATCGCCAAGGCGCGCCGGCTCAATGGTATTGCCGCAAAACGCGGGCAGACGCTTGCCCAAATGGCGCTTGCCTGGATTCTGACCGACGAAAGGGTCACTTCTGTCATTATCGGCGCGTCTTCCGTAAGGCAGTTGATGTCGAATATAAAGACACTGGATAATACGGCATTTACCGAAGACGAGCTCGCGCAGATTTCCTCAATAATAAGCTGAGGACTGTGACAGAGCCACCGGTGAGCTGCGTTGCTTGCGGATGTCGGGGATTTTTGTTAACTTTGTATGTTTAACTCCGCATTATGAATATCTTTTCCAGGGCATTTTTGTCTTCAATGATATTGTTTCCCGCCTTCTGCGGGCATGCCGCCGTCAATTTCAGCGGCAATACTGCCCGTGTCGTCGAAGTGACCCCGCAGGCTTCGACAGGGCTTGAGGCGGTGTATGTGCTTCCGTCTACCGAAGGAGTGGTCATGGAATATGCCGGCGCGTCGGCATCGGCGAAGTGGTCGGCGTTCGGTCAGGCAGGCGGCGCATACGCCGAGGAAATCGGCACAGGCACATCTGTCGCATGTCGCAAGGGCGACGCTGGCTATATTGTGGAAGACAACGGCAGACAGCATTGCTTCTGGGTGACGGACTATTCCGACCATACGCTTCAGCTCGGATCGCTCGTGTTCTCGCCTGAGGAGAGCGACTGCGCGCGCGCGGCGCTGAATTTTACGGGAGAAGCCTCTGACATAGCATACTATAACATCAACGGACGTCGCACCGTGCTCTCGCGCGAGCTTGCGTTGACTTGGCAGACGCTCGATTTCGACGAAAGCTCGTTCTCATACGTCATTTCGGCAGGACGCGAGGTGCTCGACGGCGCCACGCACGTCATCCATGCACCCGCTGCGCTGTGCAACACATCGTACACCCTCAGCGGCGACCGCTTCCTTGAGGCATGGAACATGGGGCAGAGCATAGAGTCGCCGTCTGTCAGCGCTTACGCTGTTGACGCCCGCACACGTGCCACGCAGACGCCGCGCGACGCCGACAACGAGATCAAGGACGGCAGCGACGGTCTCGGAGGTTCGGCACCGTGCGAGATTCTTTTCGAGGCGGCGGTCAGCGACGCGGCGATATATACCCGCTGGGAAATATCGCGCTCACCCGAATTCGAGACTCTCGAGAACAGCTTCAGCGAGCTCGAGTTCAGCTATACCTTCACAGAGCAGGGAACCTACTACGTGCGGTTTACGGCGGACAACGCCGACGCGACGTGCCCTTTCGAGAGCGAGGTCTACGAGATTTTCATAGGCGAGTCGCGTCTCGATATCCCCAACGCCTTCTCTCCCGATGCCTCGCCCGGCACAAACGACGAGTGGAAGGTGAGCTATAAGTCGATTATCGACTATGAGTGCCATATCTTCAACCGCTGGGGCAAGGAGCTTTTCCAGAGCAAAGACCCGGCACAGGGATGGGACGGAAAGTACGGCGGAAAGTATGTTCCGGCCGGAGTATATTTCTACGTCATCAAAGCTAAAGGTTCTGACGGCAGGAAATACAACAAATCGGGCGATATAAACATTATTAATTACAAGAGGAGCGAAACAGGCTCCCAGCCTACAGAATAAAAAGAACGAATGAAACTACATCATATTTTACTTGCCGCCGCACTGGCGGTATCGGTTGCCGCGCCGGCTCAGCGCATGCCCGCGGAGTTCTCCAAGGTCTATAATCCGGAGATTCCTGCCAGTGCGCGTCTTTGCGGCGACAACATCGACCTCGACCGTGTGGACATGTACGAGAAGTTCGACCGCGAGCTCACGTCGGTTGTCTACACCCACGGCACGACGATGCTGATAATCAAGCGCGCCAACCGCTTCTTTCCCGAGATAGCACCTATCCTCGAGGCTAACGGCGTGCCGTCGGACATGCTCTATCTCGCGTGCGTCGAGAGCTCGCTCAACCCCCGCGCATATAGCGGCGCCAAGGCAGCCGGTCTGTGGCAGTTCATAGCATCGGCGGCTAAGGAGTATGGTCTTGAGGTGAATGACGAAGTAGACGAGCGCTACAACACCGAGAAGGCAACCGCCGCCGCTTGCCGCTACCTCAAGAAGGCATATAACCGTTATGGCGACTGGGCATCGGCTATGGCGTCGTACAACGGCGGCATGACGCGCATAAGCAAGGAACTCGACGCGCAGGGCGAGGAGACGTCGCTCGACCTCTATCTCAACGAGGAGACTACTCGCTATCCCTTCCGCGTGCTCGCGTTCAAGACAGTCATGGAGAATCCGCGCAAATACGGCTTCTATCTCCAGGACAAGCAGCTCTATCAGCCGCGCAAGTACGACGTCGTGGAGGTCTGCGGACCAGTCGAGAGCTGGGCTGCATGGGCGAAGGACCATGGTATATCGTACTCGACCCTCCGCGAGGAGAACCCCTGGATTAGAAGCAAAAGCCTTACCAACAAACTCGGCAAAACATACAAGGTACGCGTTCCGCGCAAGAGCTCTCTGTCGCGGCGCAGTGCCGGAACAACAGTCTACAATCCCGCGTGGGTAGGACGCTGAGAAGCAGGAGACATTTGATGACAGACAAGATAAAGAAAGACATAGCAACTCCGACAGTAGCTGACGACGGCTCCACCGGTACCATCGAGGTAATCGGCGCAAGGGTCAATAACCTCAAGAATGTCGACGTGAGCATACCCCACAACAGCCTTACTGTGGTGACGGGTCTCAGCGGCAGCGGAAAGTCGTCGCTCGCTTTCGAGACAATATATGCAGAAGGGCAGAGACGATACATAGAGACGTTCTCGGCGTACGCCCGCAACATGCTCGGCACGCTCGAGCGTCCCGACGTCGACCAGATTACGGGTCTGTGTCCGGTGATTGCAATCGAGCAGAAAACCGTCAACAAGAATCCGCGAAGCACCATAGGCACGACCACGGAGATATACGATTTCTTGCGTCTGCTCTTCGCCCGCGCCGGTCATGCCAAAAGCTACCTCACCGGGCGCGACATGGTGAAGTACACCGACGAGATGATTGTCGACGAGATAATCAGCCATTACGACGAAAAGAAGATATACATCCTTGCTCCGGTGGTCAAGAACCGCAAGGGACACTACCGCGAGCTTTTCGAGCAGCTCTCGCGCAAAGGATATCTCAACGTCCGCATCGACGGCTCCTTCATGGAGATTTCGCCGGGCATGCGTCTCGACCGCTACCAGAACCACAGCGTCGAGCTTGTGGTGGACAAACTCAAGGTCAGCGCCAAGGACCGCGAGCGCCTGCTCGCCTCGGTAAGCAACGCTCTCGCGCAAGGCGACAAGGAACTCATTGTTCTCGATACAGACACAGGCAAGACGGCACATTTCAGTCAGGAGCTAATGGATTCTGAGACCGGTCTTTCCTACCATGAGCCGGCACCGCACAATTTCTCGTTCAACTCGCCGCGCGGCGCATGCCCGCGGTGCAAGGGACTGGGATATGTGAACATCATCGACCGCTCGAAAATCGTGCCAGACGAGAGCCTTTCCATAGCCCGCGGCGCGCTCGCTCCGTTGGGAAAATATACCGAGAACTTCACATTCCAGCAGATCAGAGCCATACTCGAAGGTTACGGCTACACCATACAGACGCCTTTTTGCGAGCTCAGCGACGAGGCTGTCGACGATATCTTCAACGGCACCACATCCGTGCCGCGTCTGAAGGACAGTACGCTCTCGTCGTTCAGCTATTTCAAGTCGTTCGACGGCATAGTCAAGTTTATCGAACAGGCAGGCGAGGACAGCGAAGGCTACCAGAGCCGTAAATGGAGCGGTCAGTTCGTGACGCGCTGCACATGTCCCGAATGTAACGGCACGCGCCTCAACCGCGAGGCTCTGCATTTCTTCGTGGACGGGCACAACATCGCCCAGCTCGCGGCAATGGACATCGACACACTGTCGGAATGGGCGTCGGGAGTCATGGAACGCCTTGACGAGCGCGACCGAAAGATTGCCTCGGAGATAATCAAGGAAATCTCGACACGACTGAAGTTTCTCGTCGGCGTAGGACTCGGCTATCTGCAGCTCGACCGCGCGTCAGCGACCCTCTCCGGCGGCGAGAGCCAGCGCATACGCCTTGCCACTCAGCTTGGTTCGGAGCTCGTCAATGTTCTTTACATCCTCGACGAGCCCAGCATCGGACTTCATCAGCGCGACAACCACCGCCTGATAAGCTCGCTCAAGCGCCTGCGCGACGCATCGAACACCATCATCGTCGTGGAGCACGACAAGGACATAATGCTCGACGCCGACTATATCGTCGACATAGGTCCCGGCGCCGGTCGCAAGGGCGGCGAGGTCGTATTCCAGGGCACTCCAGCAGAAATGCTCGCATCAGGCACACTGACGGCATCGTATCTCAACGGAACAACGGAAATTCCGACACCGGCGGAGCGCCGCAAGGGCAACGGCAAGAAACTTGTCGTTCACGGAGCAACGGGGCATAACCTCAAGGACGTCGACTTCGAGCTGGACCTCGGCACGCTGACAGTAGTAGCAGGCGTGTCGGGTAGCGGAAAGTCGTCGCTTGTCAACGGCACCCTCCAGGCTATCCTGAGCAACAAATTCTATCGCTCCAACGAAGTTCCGCTGCCATATAAATCTATCGAAGGCATCGAGAACATCGACAAGGTAGTCACAGTAGACCAGTCGCCCCTCGGGCGCACTCCGCGCTCCAATCCGGCGACATACACGGGCGTCTTTTCCGATATCCGCAGCCTTTTCGTCAATCTTCCCGAAGCGAAGATCAGAGGCTACAAGCCCGGACGTTTCTCGTTCAACGTCAGCGGCGGTCGGTGCGAGGCGTGCAAGGGCAACGGCTACAAGACCATAGAGATGAACTTCCTGCCCGATGTGCTCGTGCCGTGCGAGGAATGCCGGGGCAAGCGCTACAACCGCGAGACTCTTGAAGTCCGATTCAAAGGAAAGTCCATTGCCGACGTTCTCGACATGACTATCAACCAGGCAGTAGATTTCTTTTCAGGCATACCGGCGATATATAAGAAAATCAAGGTTCTTCAGGAAATCGGTCTCGGCTATATCAAGCTCGGACAGCCGTCGTCGACGCTTTCGGGCGGCGAGAACCAGCGCGTCAAGCTTGCGACAGAGCTTTCGAAAAAAGACACCGGTCGCACGCTCTTCATTCTCGACGAGCCCACGACAGGTCTTCATTTCGAGGACATCAAGACACTCATGGCACTGCTCAACCGCCTCGTCGACCGCGGCAACACAGTGCTTGTGATAGAACATAACCTCGACGTACTCCGTCTTGCCGACAAGGTGGTCGACATGGGTCCGGAAGGCGGACGCGGGGGCGGACGAATACTCGCTCAGGGCACTCCCGAGGAAATTGCCGACGGAGACTCGCCGACGGCCTCATTCCTTCGTACCGAGCTCGGACTGCGAAAGCAAACAAAAAATCAGAATAAATGACAGGACTATGCAAATCAGACGCTTGCTAACCGTGTTGCCGCTCATCGCGGCGCTATGCGCATCAGCCGCCGACACCGACGCTCCCGCATACAGCTTCGAACAGTGCGAGGGCTCGCTCAAGCCTTATCCCGAAACAATTCAGAGCATCAACTGCCCCGACTCGCTCGTACCGGTGTTCATCAACCACGTCGGACGTCACGGAGCGCGCTATCCGGCGTCGTCGGCAAACTGTCTGGCTCTTGCCAAGGCGCTTTCGAAGGCAGACAGCCTCGGCACGATTACTCCGCTCGGACGCAAGCTCATGAAACTCAACGACCGCATAATAGGCGAGAGCACAAACCGCTGGGGCGCCCTCGACTCGCTCGGCATACTCGAGCAGCAGTCGATTGCGACGCGCATGTTCATGTCCTATCCCGAAGTGTTCAGCGCCAAGGGTACCATAAAGGCTATCTCATCGTACTCTCCGCGTGCCATGATGAGCATGTATGCTTTTGTACATCAGCTCGACCGCCTCAACAACCACAATACTTTCACGACATCTACAGGACGTGTCAATTCCTACCTGATGCGTCCGTTCGATACCGACACGGCATACATCGAGTTCCGCCGTGAAAAACGCTGGCAGCCTGCATACGACCTTTTCTTCGCCTCCGTATGCCCCACGGGCGCCATACGCCGCGTGCTCGGCGAGAATTATCCGTTCGCCGATATCTCGGAGGAACGCAATCTGGCGATTACAGAGTACTATGTCGTCGCCGGGTTACGTGCGATGGGACTTCAGTCCGAGATGAAGGAATATTTCACCAAAGAGGAGGCAAACAGCCTGTGGAGCTGCTTCAACATGCGCCAGTACCTGCAGCGCACGGCATCTACAGTCAGCTCCGTGCCTGCCGATATCGCATCCGACCTCGTGCTCGACATCATATCCACTACCGACGCCTTTATCGACGGCTCTGACAAGGACACGCGCGCCGTGCTCCGCTTCGGACATGCCGAGACGCTTATGCCGTTGCTTTCGCTGCTCCATATCCCCGGCTGCTATTATCTTACCAACTATTTCGACACCGTGGCGATGCACTGGCGCGATTTCGACGTTGTGCCCATGGCGGCGAACGTGCAGTTTATCCTTTTCCGCTCGACTACCGGACGCCACTATATCCGTGTCGATCTCAACGAGCAGCCCGTCCGTCTACGCAAGGGCGACGATGCTGTCTATTTCCCGTGGGGCGAGCTGCGCCGCTATATGACCAACTGCGTACCTGTCTACGCGCAGTGACGCCGTACTGAACTCTTTGGCTCGACGGATGTTTTTATTATAAAAGATAAAAACGAACCCGTTATGAAAGAAATAGCTCTAATCGGTACTACAAATCATGTGTTCGGAGATGTTCTCGGCGCTCTTCTGGCGCGTGGCGCTTCTGTCAACGCTATGGTCGATTACCCCGAGAAAGTAATGCTCGAAGACAGCCGCCTTACAGTAACTCATCTTCCCGTCGAGGAGCATGACCGCGTGGTCGAGGCTCTCGAAGGATACCATGATGCAGTTCTGACATATAACGACGACCTGTCAGATTCCTACACAAACGATTTGACTCTCAAATATTTTGTCGATACAGTCCATGCAGCCCGTGAGGCAGGCGTGGCTCGTATAATTGTTGTGGGCTCGCCCGACTCTCAGGCGTTCTTTGTCAGTGACCTTCGCCGTCTTGACGATATCGACTGGGTTTTCATCTCTACCGAAGGCGATTATCCGGACAGGACGGTAGAAGAAGTCGTGAATCCCCGTTTCCACAGCGAGGTATACACCGAAGACTGATTCTCATTCTCAACTCTCTCTTCGTGGAGGCTGTGCCGTATGGTCGGCACAGCCTTTTTTGCGCAAAAAAAATCCCGCCGGCAGGGTCTCTGACGGCGGGATTTGCTTATTGTCGACAGTGTTATTCTACAGTGACTGTGGCAGTGGCGGGACGCAGACCTTTCGCGGTGGCGCGGATGGTGAGCGTGCCTGCATGGTCGGCGGGGCGTGCGATAGCAGTCGCGGCGCCGCTGAAGAGTTTCATCTGCGGCTTCTGGAAAGGCATGATGCACGTGGGGTCGCCGTTGGCGGTAGCCTCGAAGGTTCCGGCGCCGCTTACCTCGAAGCGGACAAGATTGTCGGCATCAGGCACCGGATTGCCCTTGGCATCGACAGCTGTGACGGTGAAATATACGAGGTCGTTGCCGTCGGCGGCTATACGGTCGCGGTTAGCCGTTATCTTCAGCGCCTTTGCTTTGCCAGCCGTGCGCACGGTCTTCTCCTCGGCTACTTTGCCGTCGGCGTCGTATGCCACTACACGCAGTTCGCCGGGCTCATAGACTACGTCGTTCCAGCGCAGGCGATAGCGGTCGACGGGATTGCTTTTGTCGAACGTGCGGCGTCCCTGGCTCTTGCCGTTGACGAAAAGCTCAGCCTCGAGGTAGCTCGTGTAGACGAAAACGGGAGTGGTCTGCCCCTCGCGTCCCTTCCAGTTCCAGTGGGGAAGGATATGGAGCGTGTTGTCTTTCTTGTTCCATTGCGAGCGGTAGAGATAGAAACGGTCCTTTGGCAGCGACGCGAGGTCGAAGATGCCGAAATAAGAGCTGTGGCTCGGCCATGCGTCGGTGTCGTAGGGCGACGGTTCGCCGAGATAGTCGAAACCTGTCCATACGAACTGTCCGAGCGTCCATTCGCGGTCGTCGTCCATGGCGAAGTCGAGGTCCGGGGTATTGCTCCACGAGCAGCTTTCGTTGTCGTAGCTGTTGCTCTGGTTGTCGGGGTGCATAGCCACATGGTGCTCGCCGAATTCAACGGGGAAGTAGTACTTGCCGCGCGACGAGACTGTCGAAGCCGTCTCCGAGCCGAGTATCATCTTCTGGGGGAGAATGCTATATGCCTTGTCGTAGTACTGCGGCTTGTAGTTGAAGCCGGGTATGTCGAGCGCTGCGGCGAAGCCGTTGTCGAGGACGGAGCCTATCTGGTCCATTCCGCAGGTCACGGGGCGTGTCGGGTCGAGCTGATGCACGAGATTCTGAAGCATCGTGAGCTCGTCCATGCCGGGCGCTCCCCACTGGCTCGGAACCTCGTTGCCTATCGACCACATCACTACGGAAGGCGAGTTGCGGAAATGCTCCACCATGTTGGTGACGTCGCGCTCTGCCCAGTCGTTGAACACGGCACCGTAGCCGTTGGGCGATTTGGGGCGGAAGCCCCAGTCGTCGAAAGGCTCGACCATAAGCATCATGCCGAGTTCGTCGCAAAGTTCGGCGAGCTCCGGAGCCGGCATGTTGTGCGATGTGCGTATGGCGTTGGCTCCCATGTCCTTGAGAAGCTCAATCTGGTGGCGCAGGGCCGAGCGGTTGACTGCCGCTCCGAGCGGACCGAGATCGTGGTGGTTGCAGACACCCTTGAATTTCGTAGGCTCGCCGTTGAGGAAGAAGCCCTTTTCGGGAACATATTCGATTGTGCGGATGCCGAAGCGTGTGTCGTAGGTGTCGACAGGCTTGCCGTCGACACTCAGTGTCGTTTTTGCCGTATAGAGAGCCGGGCTGTCGGGCGACCAACGCTCGGGATTGCTGACGATGAAATTCTGGACGAATTCCTGACCGCGGGCGATGTATGGAGCGTCGTTCTTCGCCACTTCCTTGCCCTGCGGGTCGACGATGACGGTGCTGACGTCGATTTTCTCTCCGTTGGGCCACTCCTCGATTTTGCGGGCGCCGTCGATCTTCATCTGAAGGCGTACAGAAGCGTAGTCGTCCTTCACCACAGGAGTGGTCACGTACGTGCCCCATACGGGAATATGTATGCGGTCGGCGTCGATGACATGAACGTTGCGGTAGAGACCGGCGCCGGGATACCAGCGGGAGGCGCGCTCCTTGTTCTCGAGTTCCACGACGAGGTCGTTGCTTCCCGGACGGACGGCTCCGCGAGTGTCGACGGAGAAAGAATTGTAGCCGTAAGGCCATAACGCTATTTCCTTACCGTTAAGGCTGACACGGGCGTTGCTCATGGCGCCGTCGAAAAGAAGCACTATGGAGCGTCCTGCAGTGTCGGGAACTTCGAAGGTCGTCTTGTAGACTCCTTTGCCGATGAAGGGCAGGCCTCCGGTTCGGCCGGTCTTGACGGTCTCTTCTTTTTCGCCGTTCTGTTCGACGGCCACAACCTGAAGGTCATTGGCGCGGTCGAAAGGACCGGTAATAGCCCAGTCGTGCGGCACGCGGACGTTTTGCCATCCGGAGTTGTCGGCGAGTGTGCCGTGTGCGAACTGCCAGCCGTCGTTGAGAGTGGCGACATTGCGTCCGGCGTGGCAGAAAGCAATGGCGCCCGAAAGCGCCACTGCCGATATTACGAGAGTTTTAGTATTCATACTTATATAACGTCTTTTACAGGCGAAATATTTTATTATTTAGCCTCGGCGAATGCCTCGAGAGCCTCGTTGGGTGCGCCGTTCTGGAAGCACCCCATCTCGTAGCCGCCGTTGTAGCCTTCGGGCGCCTGGGGCTCCCAGTAGAATATGCCTTCAACGGCGGCTTTCATCATCTTGGCGATGAGTGATTTGCATGCTTTGCCCTCATCATATTTCATACCGATCTCGCAGATCATGACCGGCTTCCCGAATTTCTGTCTGAGGTGGTTGATGTTGGCAATACAGTCGTCGGAAACGGTTTCCCATCCCTTTTCGGACCAGAAGGGATAGAGAGACATGCCTATCATGTCATATTTGCCGCCGTTTGCCTCGAGAGCATCGAACATGTTGTCGTAGCGTGTCTGGTCGTCGCCTCCGTCGAGATGCACGATACAGAGAATTTCAGGGAATACAGCTTTAGCGGCGTCGTAGCCGGCATTGTTGAGCTGTGCGAGCTGTGCGGGGTTTTTCCACAGGTCACCGGCAGGAAGCATCATGCCGGGAGAAGTCTCGTTACCTATCTGTACCCATTCGGGTGTGATGTTCTGTGCCTTCAGGGCATTCAAAGTCTCAGTCACGTGGTCGGCGACGGCTTTCTTGAGGTCTTCGAAACCGAGATTTTTCCATGCCTCGGGCATTTCCTGGTGCCCGGGGTCTGCCCATGTGTCGGAGAAGTGGAAGTCTATCATGAGCCGCTGTCCGAGGCGGTCGGCGCGGCGAGCCTTGACCACCACGTCGTCGATGTTGTTCCAGCCTTCGGCGGGATTGACCCACACACGCAGACGGATTGAGTTGACACCGCAGTGGTCGCGGAGGAGTTGCATGCATTCCATTTCCTGACGGTCGGCACCGGGTGTGTAGAACTTGAGTCCTTCTTTTTCCATCTGTGTGAGCCAGCTGACGTCGGCACCGCGGGCGAAGCCTGTTTCCTTGACGACGGGAGCGGGCTGGGGCATGGGATCGGTCACAGGATTGATTTCATCGCTGCACGACACGCCCGTCATCGCTGCTGCGAGAATGATACCGGATATTATACTTGTCATTTTCATCGAATTTTAGTTTTATTTGGTTGTGTAGGAGAATGTCTGTTTGCCAAGGTCGACCGTGAGCACGACTGTCGCGCCGATAGCTATGCCGCTGTCGCCTGCAAAACCGCTCTTGCCGGAGTCGGTGCGGAGGTAGGCGTAGCCGTCTTTATCGCCTGCGCCGAGGAAAAGCTCCCAGTTGTCATTGAAGAGCACTTTGACACCCCATGGCGTTTCGGCAGCCTTGACATATTCATAAGTGTATATTTCAGGATTTGCGGGGTCTGCAGTCATTGGCTTGACACTCCAGTCGTCGCCGAGACCTGTACAGCCTACGCTTTCCACTTTGGTAAGAACGTATGATAGCTCGCCCATATTGTATGCCATTACGTAAAGCCCTGCTTCAGGAGCTGGAATGTTGCCGTCGTTGCCGCTCTCAGCCTGCACAAGGTTGCCTGCAAGAGGTTCGGCACCGTCTGCGCCCTTGTACGCTGTTTCCCAGGACTGTTCGGGATATGCCCTGTAGCCCCACTCGGAGTTGATGTAGTGCGCGCCGCCGTAAGTCTTGGCATCGGCATCGGTGAGTATGAGGTAGTCGCTGATGTTGTCCCAGGTGACAAGACCGGAGAAATAGAGGAATTCCGAAACGGTCTCGACAGGCGCGGATTCGCCGGCGGTAAGTTTGGGCGATTTGCCGCTCAGGTCGAGGATAAGAGCGCCAGCTCCTGCTGGAAGTGCCACACTCACTGTTCCCTGAGCGTTGCCGAATGCGAGGTCATCGGCGTTGCCGGTGAAAGTGACATCGTTTACGGATGCGGGTGCGCCTGTACCCGATTCGATGTCATAGAGGCTCGCTTTGCCACCGAGAGTGACGTTTACGGTGGCTGCTGCCGCCATGTCGACGGGAAGCGTCCATTGGTTGAGATTCTTGTTGAAAGTCATCTCGCCGCTGAGGTCGCCGCCGACAGTGATGTTGTCGATATGGAGTGCGTTCCACCATGCGTCGTTGGTATTGACGGTGACATAGTAGCTGCCGGAGGGTTCGGGGAACCAGAAGTTCCAGCTGGAGGAAGCAGAGGATGCCCGGAAAGGAGTGCCGTCGTCGCTGTTGCCCCAGTAGTTGTTTACCGGGTCGCGGAACCACCAGTTCTCCCATGAGCCGGCTCCGACAAAGCCGGTGTAGACGCCGTCGGCATCCGGAGATGACAGTGTCATGCCGGTCTCGTTCTTGTCCTTGTCGAGATAGTAGCCAGTTGTCCAGTCGATGAAGAAAGGAGTCACGGTGAGCCTGAGCACATCGGAGTACTTCGGGTCGACGTTGGAGCCCGCTGCGCTGCGAACGCGGACATAAAGGGGAAGAGCCATGTCGGCGGTCATTCCCAGTTTGCCTGTTATGTTGTTTAGCTCCATTACGGTATAGCTGCATTCGAACACGCCCGGAGCCACAGTCTGCTCATATAGGTTCGAGAAGTCTTCCTTGTCCGACATCTCGACGGTGTTTGTCACAGCGTTTGCCGGGGGAAGCACGGCAGGATTGTTCAGGGTTATCTCGCCGTTTTCTGTCCAGTAGAAAGTGAGGGCGAGTGCATTGAGGTTGTCCTTGGAGAGGACAATTTCCGACGCGGATGTCTCGATGTCGGCTTTGTTAGCGCCGTCGGTGTAGAGCAGGTCTCCGTCCTTGTCGCATGACGTGAGGGCAGCGAGCGCTACAGCGGCTGAAATATAGTATGCTGTTCTTTGTTTCATGGCTTAGTAGAGTTCGTTTTTGAGGTTGGGGTTTGCTGAAAGCTCTGCCGAGGGAATGGGGTAGATGTTGTAGCGCTCGTTGACAGCCTGTCCATCGAGCGTGCCGCCCTTCCACTGCCAGATATAGTCGCCGGATGTGAAGAGACCGAAGCGCACGAGGTCGGTACGGCGCATCATTTCGTGGTAGAATTCACGTCCGCGCTCGTCGATCATGAATTTCAAGTTGAACTGGTCTGCAGAAATGTCGCCGGAGTAGTCGCCGTAGGCACGGCGGCGTACAAGGTTGACCCAGTAGCGCGCGTCTTCCGCCGATATGCCCTCGCCGCCGCGGAGCTGTGCCTCAGCTGCGGACAGATAGATTTCTGCAAGGCGGAACATAGGATAGTCGGTATCGCAGCCGCGTGCGGCAGTGTCGCTCGAAGGTTCGCCGGCATCGGTAAGGTTAGTCCATTTCTCGCTGAAATATCCTTCTGCCTGATTGTCGATAGCGCCGGTGAAATATTGTGACTGGCTGTCGGTCCAGAAGGTGTTGCGGGCGTCCTTGGTGCTGGTGAACAGAGCGGGAAGCTCTCCGCGGACGCGCCAGTTGCCCCAGCCGTTGCTGATGCCGTACTTCGCCGGATCCTGTGTGCTGTTGTTGCCGCAGGCTGCGCAGATAATATAAGTCGCGGAGCCCCATGTGGTGGCGTTGTCGGCATCGGCTGCGAAAGCGAAGATGATTTCGTTTGTGCGCTTGTGGTTCTCGGCGTTGAAAAGCTTGCTGTAGTTTTCTTCGAGAGTGTAGCGGTTGAGGTCGATGATTTTCTTGGCGTAGGTGATGCATTCGGTGTAATGGCTTTCACCAGTGTAAACTTCGCCGTTGAGGGCGAGGCGCACGCCGAGTGCCCATGCGGCGGTTCTGCCTGCGCGACCGTATTCGTTGGTCTCGGGGAGGATGTTCTCGATAGCCTTGATTTCACTGTCGATGAAAGCATATAGTTGCTTTCCGTCGTATGCTTCGGGAATAACGCCTGTCGTTGGTGTCGATTCGTTCACATTCGGTCCTTTGCGGAAGAGGTCGAGTACGAAGTAGTAGTCGAGCGCGCGGATGAAACGTGCCTCGGCGGCATAGATGCGTATTTCGTCTTGTTCGGCGGCAGTGAACTTGCTTATACTGCCCTCGCCGCAGTAGCGGAGGAATTCGTTGCAGAGTGCTACCGAGTAGAACAGACGGTAATAGGTGTCGGACACCCATACGTCGTTGGCATCCCACGTCATATATGTTATAGCGGTCTGGTTATCGCCCGAAAGCCATGTCTGTGCCACTTCGTCGGTGGAAGACTCCTGAAGATTGAAGAGGTTTCGGATAAGGTCCTGCCCCTGATTGCTGGATAAATCGGGATTGCCGGCGCGTTCCTGCCCCACAAGGCTGTATGAGCCGTATATTTTGGCAAGCACCGACTGGTAGCCCTCGAGGGTGGAGTAGACCTGCTCGGATGTGTTGCCGATTACCGGCTTCTGGTCGAGGTTGGCGGTGCATGACGCCATGACAATGGCGGCTGCGGCTATGATGATTGATTTTATTTTAGTCATTTGTGTCGTCGCTTAGAAGTTAATACCGAGATTGATGGAGTATGTGCGCGGGCGCGGATATGTCGAGTTGTCGATACCCCATGAGTTTTCGGGATCCACACCTTTATATTTGGTGATGGTGAAGACATTCTGCACCATCGCAGAGATGTGGAGGTCGAGAGTCTTGTAGATGCGTCCGAAGTTATAGGTCAGCTGGAGATTGTCCATCTTGAGGAAAGAGGCATTCTCGATGTAGTAGTCGGTGGGATACTGGCGCTGGCGGAAATGGGTGTCGAGGAACGACGAGGCGAGATTGTTGACCGAGCCGGAGCTCCATGATGTGCATTCCCATGCGCCCATGTTGGCTGCCCAGCCGTTGTAGAGATAGTTGCCGAGCTGGGCGCGGAGCGATGTGCTGAGTGTCCATTTCTTGTAGCGCAGCGAAGTGCTGAGACCGAAGATCCAGTCGGGATGTGAGTTGTGATAGTAGTACTGGTCGTCGGTGTCTATTTTACCGTCGCCGTTGAGGTCGGCGTACATGCCTTCTATGGGTCGTCCGGTCTCGCTGTCGTAGATCTGTTTGTACACTTTGAAGGTGTGGGGAGCATAGCCGGTCTTGAATACCATGACAGGTGTCGATTCCATATATCCGACGAATGTGTCCGACGAATTAGCCTCGGGAGTGAGGTTGAGGTTGGTAATCTTGTTCTCGAGCCATGTGGCGTTGAAGGTGGCGGTCCAGCTCCAGTCGCGGTTCTCGATGATGTTTGCGTTCAGGGCAATCTCGACACCCTTCGAGCTGATGTTGCCTACGTTTGTAAGCATCGTTTTGTCGAAGTTGATGCCAGCGGGGATAGGTACTGTGGCAAGAAGGTCTTCGGTCTTGCGGGTGAAGTAGTCGACGGTACCGCTGAACCGGTTGTTGAGGAATCCGAAGTCGATGCCGAAGTTCCAGCTCCTGGTGGTCTCCCAGCGGAGGTTGCTGTTGTATGCCTGCGGGCGCATGGTGGGTATCCACTTGCCGTTGAATATATAGTATGCGCCTTCGAGGCTCTGGGTGTAGTTGGGGATGTATGCGTAGTTGGCGATACCGTCCTGCTGACCGGTCACACCGTAGCTTGCGCGTATCTTAAGGTCGTTCATCACTGGACGAATGCTCTCGAAGAAGTCTTCGCTTGCCACGCGCCATGCGAGCGCCACCGAGGGGAAGGAGCCCCAGCGGTTTTCTTTTGCGAAGCGCGAGCTGCCGTCGCGGCGCATTGTGGCTGTGAGGAGGTAGCGGCTGTTGAAGGTGTAGTTGACGCGACCGTAGTAGGAAAGGAGGGTATGGCGCTCGTCGTAAGGTGATGTCATGTTCACCTGTTCGCCGGCGTCGTTGAAGGTCGGGTAGGCGGGATAGTCGTTGCGCCAGTACTGGTAGTCGTAGCCGACGGTAACGTCGAGGCTCGACTTGATGGCGTCGAAGTCTTTGTTATAGTTGGCGTATGCTGTGAGCAGACGGTTGTAGTTGTTCTGCGGTCCCATTTCGTAGTGGTAGCCGCCGGAGTTGTAGCCTTCGAAGCTGTTCATGGGCTGGTCGACGGTACGTTTGCCGTGCGAGTAGTCGTAGCCGCCGGTTACGTGCAGGCGCAGTTCGGGCAGGGGATGCAGGCGGTAGTCGAGGTCGATGTTGCCTACGAAACGGTATACTTTCGATTTGTTGGTATTGTTCATGATCATGCCCATCGGGTTGGCAAGAGCGCCCTGCCCGGGATGTCCGGCGCCGTCGATGACTTCATGGAAGCCGCCGAATTTGTCGGGATCGTTGCTGTAGACAGGCTGTGTGGGGTCGTAGGCTCCTGCGTTCCAGATGGCGCCGCTGTTCGCCGAGCGGTTGTCGGCGAATGTTCCTTTGCCACTGATGTTGACACGCAGATGGTCGTTGAAGAAGCTCGGGGTGAGGTTGACGTTGGCGGTGTAGCGTGTAGAGTTGTCGGTGCGGAGAATACCGTCCTGGTACATGGCGCCGAGGCTAACGCGGAAAGGCAGCCATGATGTGGCGCGTCCGCTGACGCTGATGTTGTTGTCGGTGCCGAAAGCGGTCTTGAATATTTCCTTGTTCCAGTCGGTGCGAGCGTTGCCGAGCAACGACAGTTGTGCGGGAGTGCCGAACTGCTCGACGGCGCTTCTGAACTCGTCGACAGAGAGGTTCGACGCGAATTTGGCAGCGTGCGAAACCGAGTTGGTGGTCGAGAAAGATACTTTCACTCCTTCGCCTGAGCCTTTTTTCGTTGTAATGATTATGACGCCGTTCGAAGCTCGCGAACCGTAGATAGCGGTCGATGACGCATCCTTGAGAATGGTCATGCTTTCGATGTCGTTAGGGTTTATGAGGCTGAGGAAATTGCCGCTGCCTTCGACTCCGCCGCCCACTTCCATGGGAACTCCGTCGAGGACGATAAGGGGGTCGTTGGAGGCGTTGAGCGATGCTCCGCCGCGCACGCGGATGGTCGTGCCGCCGTTAGGCGAACCGCCGTTGTTGGTGATCTGGACGCCGGCTATTTTGCCGTTGATGAGTTCTTCAGGCGAGGAGATGACACCTTTGTTGAAGTCTTTCTCGCCGACAGACGCTACAGCGCCGGTGAGATCGTCTTTCTTTCGTGTGCCGTAGCCGATGACCACAACCTCGTCGAGCACCTTGTTGTCTTCTTCGAGGACAACATCGAGACGGTTGCCGGTGATGTCGGCTGTTTTGGGTGTGTAGCCCACGTATGTAAAGCGCAGTTTGCCGACACTCTGGGCTATTTTGATTGTGTAGTTGCCGTCAACGTCGGTGACAACGCCGGCGTTTCCGTCGACAGCCTGCACGGATACTCCGATAAGAGGTTCTCCGGTGGCGTCAGTAACAGTGCCTGTCACAGTGCGGGTCTGGGCATACGACAATGCCGGAAGACCGCAGATGGCAAGCAACAGGAGCATACGGCACAGGAGTCCGGATGCTTTTTGTCTTACTTCTTTCATTTTGGAAATGGTATGTTGGTTAAGGTAAACGATTGATTCACACATGTCGTATTTTCGACAATGCAAAGATAGCTAACAGCTATGAATCATATCATTACCAATCGGACAAAGAAAGCCACAAAACGGACAATGCGGCTGCTTTGTCTTATTCTGCCTTTTCCGAAGAGCGCTTGGCGTACTCGCTGGGCGTGCATCCGTATTCAGCCTGAAAACACTTCGAGAAGTACGACGAAGTCTTGAATCCGACCATGTACATTATTTCCGAAACGGTGAATTTCTGCTGTTCAAGAAGCATCGCTGCCTTGCGCAGACGCATGCGGCGGATATAGTCTACCGGTGAGTCGCCTATATATTTCTTGACGAGACGGTAGAGGTTCTTTGTACTTATGCCGCTCTGCTCGGCAAGGGCGCTGACGTTAAGGTCGGGATCGGACATGTTGTCCTCGATGATCTTCGACACTTTCATAAGCTGTTTTTCCGACACCGACTCAATCTCGACCGGCTTTGGCGTCGACATCTCCTCGATGCGTACCGCCTGACGCATCTTTTCGCGTGCGGCGAGCAGCTGCCCCACGCGCGCAACCAGTGTCTGAGGCTCGAAAGGCTTGGGCATGAAGGCGTCTATGCCCAGACGCACGCTCTCGGTCTCGGTGGCGTTGTCGGTCTTTGCCGTCAGCATGATCACAGGTACGGTGCTCAGGCGCGGGTTCTCCTTCATGCGTCGCACCATGTCGAGACCGCTCATCGCGGGCATCATCTGGTCGGCTATGACGAGGTCGGGGTTGAACGACGAAGCCATGGCAAGACCCGAGCGTCCGTTACCGGCAATGGCGCAGTTGTATTTTTCAGACAGCGTCTCGCTGATAAGCTCGGCGATAGACGCATTGTCCTCCACAATCAGCACCTTGGGCAACGACGGGTCTGCCTGGGCAGCGACGGCGCTCTCGCCCTGGGCGTCGCTCGGAGCGAGTGGCAGGGTGATTATGAATGTCGTGCCTTCGTTCTCGCGGCTGTAGAGGCTGATAGTGCCGTGGTGTAGCTCAAGGTACTTCTTGATGAGGTAGAGACCTATTCCGGTGCCCTCGCGCAGTCCCGCCGTGCGCGACGAGCGGTACATGCGTTCGAACACGAGCGACTGCTCGGCTGCCGGTATGCCCATGCCGTCATCCGACACGATAAGCTCGAGCCTTCCGTTTTTTTCGCTGACGCTGAGCGATATGGTGGCGTTGTCGTCGGAGTATTTGCATGCGTTGGAAAGCAGATTGTTGACAATCGACTCAAGCTTTACGGCATCAGCCTCTATGATGATGGGGCGGTCGGGCGCGTGGAGGACGAAGTTTTTGTCGGCGTGGTTCTCGCGGTAGCTCTCGAATATAGAGCGGCAGAACTCGACGGCGTCGAAGCGCGACATGATGAGCAGCGTGTCGTCGTCGCTGTCGAGCGTTTTCAGCTCTATGGTGCGGTGTATGAGGTTGTTGAGTTTCAGGGCGTTGTCGTACACCATGTCGAGCGAGCGTTTTTCCGCAGGATCTTTCACTTTTTCCCTCAGGCGGCTCACTGGCGCTATGATGAGCGACAGAGGTGTCTTGAGGTCATGCGATATGTCGGAGAGGAACGTGAGCCTGTTCTCGGCAGCCTTGATGGCGCGCTCGCGGTCGGCATCGGCTATCCGCCGGCTTGCGCGTCGGCGCAGCCACAGCACAAGCATGAGTATCGCACCGCCGGCGAGGATGACATATAGCGCAATCGCCCATGCCGACAGGTACCACGGCGGCAGCACGCGAAGATTGAAACGGTAGACAGGAGAGCCCGGAAGCGCCAGGCGTACGCCTATGTGGTGCGTGCCTATGCTCATGTTGGAAAAACGGAGTACATTGCTTCCTTCGGGCAGCGGTGTCCAGTCTCCGACGGTGTCGCTCTCGTTTTTCATAATCTTGTAGGCGAAGTGCTGCATCTCAGGGGCATAGTCGAGCGTCGATACGGTCAGCTCTATCGAGCCGTCGGAGTCCACTTCGAAATATCCCTCTTTGCCGGTTTCAGTGAAGGTCTCTTCTCCGTCGCTGCGGATAAGACGTATGTTGCCGCCGCGCGAGAGCTTCCTGAGGTTGGCAAGGTCGACGGTGACTATCTCGTCGACAGCGCCAAGGACTACGTTTCCGTTCTTGCGGTCGTCATATATGGAAGTGTACAGTTTGGACGGCAGCGCGAGAGGACCGACAGAGAAATCGGTGCCGTTCGCTTTCCAGACATCATAGACGGTGGAGAACCACATGTCGTCGCCCACCGGTTCCATCGCCATGACATAGTCGTCGCTGTCGTTCATGGGTATACGGCATTCGCCCAGGACGTTGCCGTCGCTGTCGAGCACAGTGGCGCCGCAGTAGTAGCCGCACCATATCCGCCCGCGGCTGTCGGTGGTGACAAGAGTGGGATATTCGCCGCTGATTTCTTTGATGTCTATCCTTTTTATGGCGCCTGTCCGCGAGTCGATGCGTATCAGTGCGTTGTCGCGGAACAGCAGTACCCATTTGTTGCCTTTTCTGTCCTTTATCACATTGCTCACGAAGTCGTTGGCGAGTCCGTCGTTCGCCGTGATGACGCGGTCGGCGACGACGGTTCCTCCGCCGGGACGCAGCTTGTTTTTTGCTATTATGTGTATGCCGCCGAGATAGCTGCCTGTGAGGAGGCTGTCGCCGTCCTCTACGATGCTGTAAACCCAGTTGGCGTTGTAGTGTCCGGTGCTGTCGGTGATGTGATATGGAATGAAACGGTCTGCCGCGCGGTCATAGAGGTTTACGCCGCCGTCGGTGGCTACCCATAGCTTGCCTGAGCTGTCCTCCATAATGTCGCGCACTCGTTTGTGCGACAGCGGCTTCAGACTCCCCGGCGCATAGCGTTCGGCGCTTCCGTCTGCGCCCATGCGCAAAAGTCCGTTCTGTCCGCCCGCCCATAGGTCGCCGCGGCTGTCGCGGTAGATGGCGTGCATGCGGTTGCCCTCGCGGTTGTCGACAATCATGTCGAGCCTGCGCGAGCGCGCCACCTCGGAGTCGGATGCCATTGAGACGCCGGTTTCGGTGCCTGCCCACACATTTCCCTTTCTGTCGGTCATGAGCGACCATATCTCGTTGTCGGCTATTGACTGGCGGTCGCTCGAGTCGTGGCGGTAGCGGTATGTGGAGTCGCCGTCGCGTATGATAAGTCCGGCATCGGTGCCGACAAGGAGCTTGCCGCCGTCGGCTGGCGCAAGCGATTTTATGGTGAGACCGTCGAAACGGCTGTCATTCTCGGCTTTGTCGCTCACGGGGTTGAAATGTATCAGTGCGCCCTCGGTTCCGAGCCACAGGCTGCCGTCGGTGTCCTCGGCAATGGCGTTCACGAAGAGATTGCCTCCGTTTTTAGCAGCGCATTTCACGTCCACCGGTTCGAAAACGCCCTTGGCGACATTCCAGCGGGCGAGACCGTCGTACGTGCCGGCGTAGATGACTCCGCGGCGGTCGCGCAGGAGCGTATAGACCGATTTATGGGGAAGTCCCTGCGATATGTCGCGCAGACTGCCGTCCTTGAGGTTATATAGAAATACGTTGTAGAGACTGCCTATGAGCAGTTCGTCGCCATTGAGCAGCAATGAGCGTATCTCCATGGGGAAATCGCCTTCCGGAAAACTTATCCTGCCCGTGGAGAGGTCGTAGGTAAAGATGCCGTTGTTCGTGCCGGCGTAAAGCTTGCCGTCGTACTCGATTATGGAATAGATCTGCGCGTTGTTCGCTCCTGTCGGGTCGGCGGGGAAAGTCGAGAAGCCGTCATAGCCGAAAAGTCCGTTGTTGGTACCTACCCACACCAGCCCCCGGCTGTCAGTAAACAGCGAGAAAACAGCCATCTGGCGTCCGCGGACATCCACATTGTTCCATAACAGTCCATTTTCCGCAGTCTTCGCGATAGCGGAAAGCATGGTGAGCAGAAAGATTATGACGAGTACGACTTTGCGCATGAGATTTATATTTTTAACTTGATTCTGAGCAGTTCGAAGAGTCCGGTTATCCAGATGCACAGCAGCGAGAAGAAGGCGCAGTTCAGGAGTCCCGTAACGCCTTCCTTGAAAAAGTCGATGTTGATGCCGGTGAGATTGTCGATGCCGTAGAGCACGTAGGGGATGATATATGCCGTCAGCGTCGCCGTTCCTGCAGGCTTGATGATGCGGAACCAGGCGGAGCATCCGTGCGACGCGAGCCACGAGAACAGCCCGTACAATCCTGTGGCGATGGCTGTTGCGAAGCATACCCAGGGGAGGGTAGCGGCAATTTTCGAAACTATGTAAAAATGATGCGCCGCAATGCCGGCAACCACAAATACTGCGGCGAGCCCCAGCGAGGCAAGAAGCTTTTTTGACTCGCCGACGTTGCAGAAGCGTACGCTCATCACCGACAGAACGACGCCTCCCATGGTCATGGCGCACAGACCGCCGTTGCCCACATGGATATTCCAAAGGAAGGCGCCGAGGAAGTTGCCGTCGGGGAAATCGAGAATCGGACGGGAGCCGTATGCCTCGTTGAGCGGGGACGTCAATATGTTTATCGCGATGAACACCGCCCATACGGCAAGCAGCCGCACCGGACGGTCGCGCACTATCAGATATGTGACCGCGCAGATGAGATATGCCCAGGCGATGAGTCCGAGAATGCTTGTGCGGAATCCGAACACGTTGCCTTCGCCGTTGCGGAAGGTAAGCATAAGATAGATCAGTATCGCTGCGCCGGCGGTTTTAAAACCGGTGAACAGGTGGCGCTGCCATCTGACATCGGTGCGCGGGTATTGGTTCCATACTCCTATGAACCCGACGAACATCAGCAGCCAGTATGTGCCCATCGAGTATGGCGCATCCTCTGAAATCCATCCTTCCGAGTTGCCCAGGAACGCGCCCATGACAAGGAGGGCGAAGGAACGGGTGAGAATGTGCAGGAGGGTAGAGGCGTCGCTGTATCCTTTGGCGCTGCGGCGTTCTATCGCGTAGGGTATCGACATGCCGACAGCAAAAAGGAAGCAGGGGAACACAATGTCGGCGAGTCCCATGAAATCCTCGCCCCACGCCGCATGCTCGAGCCAGTGGGGAACGCCCTCCACTTTCCAGAAGCTGTTTACAAAAATCATTATCAGGACGGTGAGTCCGCGGAGCATGTCTATCGCCGCGTTTCGTCCCGAGAAGCCTTTCTGACATTCAATGTTCGTCTTCATAATCAGTTGTGATTGGTTGTCGGACAAAGTTACGTTCCCTGAGCGGGGTTCACTTTCAAAAATCGTCAAAAAAGGTTGATTATTTGTCGGATTATCCAGTTTATGCCGTTATTCTGCCACCGGCACGGGTTTCCTACCAAAAATGCTGTCGACAATCTGCGCGATGGCTCCGTCGCCGGTGATGTTGCATGCCGTGCCGAAGCTGTCCATTGCGATGTATAGCGCTATCATCATGGCGTTGTCGGCGTCGGAGAATCCGAGTATGCTTGTGAGCAGACCGAGGGACGCCATAATCGCGCCACCGGGTACACCGGGCGCGGCGACTATCGTTATGCCGAGCATTGCCACGAAGCCCATGAACATCACGGCGTCGAATGGCATGCCTTTGACTATCATCAGTGCCACAGCGCATGCGACAATCTTCAGCGCCGAGCCTGACATGTGGATAGTGGCGCACAGCGGAACGACAAAGCCGGCTATGTCTCTGCTCACGCCCATGCGGACCACGCGCTCGAGTGTCACGGGGATGGTCGCTGCCGACGACTGCGTGCCAAGCGCCGTGGCGTATGCCGGCATCATTGCCCAAAGTGCCTTGAAGGGGTTCATTCCCGAGAAAAGCGACGCCACGAGGTACTGGAGCACGAGTATGCCCACGTGGAGAACAAAGATAATGGCTATTATCTTGATGAATGTGGCAAGCACAGGGGCGACGCTGCCCTCCACGGTCATCGAAAGGAAGATGCCGAAAATATAGAGCGGCAGCAGCGGTATGATTGCCTTGTTGATTATCAGCTTGATAAGCTCTCCGAAATCTTCGAGGACTCCCTTGAGGCGCGCCGTGCGGTCGGGAATCATGGCGCAGCCGAAACCGAGCACGAAAGCCGCGACGAGTGCCGACGTCACGCCCATGAGCGGCGGCATCGGTATCTCGAAGAAGGGCACGGGAGCGCCCGGACCGGTCTGCGCGTCGGTATAGACTGTGTCGCCGATAAGCGCCGGGAAGACTGTCTCGGCGGTGAAGTACGATATCATGCCCGAGCAGAAAGTCATGATGAAGGCTATGGCGACGGTCACGACGAGCATCGAGCCAGCACGTTTGCCAATGTCGGCGATGGCGGGCGCCACGAAGCCGACGATGAGCAGCGGGATTATGAAGTTGAGAAAGGCGCTGAATATGGCGTTGAAGGTGGCGAAAGCGCGGCAGGCAAAAGCCGGGAAAATAAATCCGCAGCCTATGCCGAGCGCTATCGCTATGACAATGCGTCCTAAAAGTCCTATTTTAATCCTGGTTTTCATCAGTGTCCGGTTTTTCCTCCGGTACAAGGCGTGCCGAGGCTTCCCAGAGGGCATAGATTGGTATGAATACGAGAAGTAAGGTGAAGGGGTCGCCTGTAGGCGTTATGATAGCCGCCACTATGAGCAGGACAACTATGGCATGGCGCCTGAAGCGTCCGAAGAAACTGCGCGTAAGCAGCCCCATCTTTCCTAAGAGCCACGCAAGCAGCGGCAGCTCGAACACGGCTCCCATCATCAGCAGGAGCGTGAAGAAGTTGTCCATATACGAGTCGAGCGACACGATGGGGCGTATCGCGGTGCTCAGCTGATATGTCGACAGAAAGCGGACGGCGAGCGGGAACACGAGGAAGTAGCCCATGGCGACGCCGAGGTAGAACATCACGTTGCCGAACAGGAAGGCACGGCGTATGCCGCGGCGTTCATTGGGGTAGAGCGCGGGCGACACGAAGCCCCAGAGCAGGTAGAGGACTATGGGGAAGCCAACGATGAGCGCTACCCAGCACGACGCCGAGAAGTGTACGAAAATCTGCGAGGCAAGCTCGATGCTGACAACGTCGACTTTGAAAGCTTCCGATGCCTCGCCGCCGGCGAGAGCCGCTATGCGGTTGAAGATGCTGTATGTGGGGAACCCGGGGCTGCACGCCGCCATGATCACGTTGTCGAAAATCCACGGCATGGCGATGAAAGCTCCTACGGCAAGAATGCCCTCGACAAGGAAAACGCGCACCAGCACGCTCCTAAGGGCATCCAGATGTTCCCAGAAACTCGCCGATTGGGCATTGACGCTGCCCATGGCTTATGCCTTGTCTTTGTCCTTGGGCTTTTCGTCCTTTTCGTCGTCCTCGATGGGCATCTCCATCTCTTTCTTGGCATCCTGCATGCCTTTGCGGAACGAGTGTACGCCCTTGCCGAGACCGCGCATAAGCTCGGGTATCTTCTTGCCGCCGAAGAGAAGAAGAATCGCAAGGAATATTATGATCCATTCCCATCCGCGCAGATTGCCTAAGAAAAGGGGAAGTATGATTGCGTTTATCATATAAATAACGGTGCTTTTATGTTTGACATCGTAAAGTTACAAATTATTCGACAAAAATCCGTATCTTTGCACGTTTTTTAAAGCAATTTATAAACCGACCAGATATGAAAGCTTACGTTTTCCCCGGTCAGGGTTCACAGTTTGTCGGTATGGGCAAGGACCTTTACGACAACAATGCCAAGGCTCACGAGCTTTTTGAGAAAGCCAACGAAATCCTCGGTTTCCGCATCACTGACCTTATGTTTGCCGGCACGGACGAAGACCTTCGTCAGACTGCCGTTACACAGCCCGCAGTTTTCCTCCATTCCGTACTCCTCGCCATCAGTCTCGGCGATGAATTCAAACCCGACATGGTTGCCGGTCACTCGCTCGGCGAGTTCTCGGCTCTCGTTGCCGCTGGAGCCCTCAGCTTCGAGGACGGTCTTCGTCTCGTCGCAGCCCGCGCGAACGCCATGCAGAAAGCCTGCGAAATCAAGGAGTCGACAATGGCTGCCGTCATCGCGCTTCCCGACGAGAAAGTCGAGGAGATATGCGCAGGTATCGACGGCGTGGTTGTCTGCGCCAACTACAACTGCCCCGGACAGATTGTCATCTCCGGTGAGGTAGAGGCTGTCGACAAGGCTTGCGAGCTTCTCAAGGCAGCAGGCGCCAAGCGCGCTCTCCGTCTTAAGGTAGGCGGCGCTTTCCACTCGCCCTGCATGGAACCCGCCCGCGCCGAGCTCGCCCGCGCTATCGAGGCTACCGACTTCCACACTCCCGTATGCCCCGTGTTCCAGAATGTCGACGCTCTTCCGCACACCGATCCTGCTGAAATCAAGGCAAACCTCGTCGCTCAGCTCACCGCTCCCGTGCGCTGGACACAGACAATCCGCAACATGATTGCCGACGGCGCCACAGAGTTCGTAGAGCTCGGTCCGGGCAAAGTTCTTCAGGGTCTTGTCGCAAAGATTGACCCGTCTGTAACTATATCGGGAATGAACTGATACTCCTTAGTCGTATAGTATTCCGGACCCGGAACGCCGCAAGGTGTCCCGGGTCCGTTTTTTCTCAGAACGTGTGGATGAATCCCACGCCTATGGTCAGAAGGTCGTGGAAGGGAATGCCTTTGTAGAGAATAGCCTGGCGGACATAGAGGTCGCAAATCGACACCTCGTAGTAGAAAGAAAACCGCTGTCCCCACACCCGCCGGCTTTGGGGGATGTTGTATGAGAAACGCTGTCCGATTCCTAAGAGAAAACGCAGACGCGTCGATATGCTGTAGTAACCCGACGGATAGCGGTCAGGCTGTCTGTTCCAGAAGTCCTCGTGAAGTATTGAGTTCACGCTCAGCGACACTGTGAGCGGACGGACCTCAAAGTTCGTTTTCGGGATATTCAGCCGCCACGGCATCCACAGTTCGCGTGCCGTCAGTGTCCAGTAGGCATGTCGGTTGTAGCGCTTCGGAATAAAGCCGAGGAGCAGATGTGTCTCAAGGCAGTGGTCGCGTGCATAGCTCCATCCGGGACCAGCCGATACCGTTCCCATACCGCCGGCATACTGCAGCAGAGCAATGTGCGGGATGAGCTTGTTCCACCGCTCGACGCGGAGTGCCATACGGTGTTCGTATGCCGATACGCTTTCCTTCTCCTGAGCCGCTGCGTTCAGCGACACGCCGAGCAGCATGACGGCTATCAGTCTAAAATTCCACTTTCTCCATCTCATAGCCGTCGGCGTCAACAGTGAAAATCATAAAGGTACGTTTGGCGATATTGTCGCCCTGGTAGAACATCAGTCCGCAGTCGTAGAGGTCCGAGGCAAGGAAGTGATGGTTGTGTCCGCAGAGGCAGAAAGCATGGGTGTAGGTGCAGCCTTCGCTATCAGCATTCATACCCGGGAAGCCGTGGAGGTAGTAGATGAACGGCGTCGCCACATTGTTGTTGAACTGCTCGTCGAACGGGCGGGAGTGCATCACTACTACCGTATGGCTGATGCTGTCGGGAAATTGCTCGTTGATTTCCGAAACGGCTGCGGCGTCCTCTACGATGAAATTGAGGTCGGGAACGGGTTCGGAATAGTCATATTCGAGCGCTGTTGTGTTGAGGCACACGAAGTGTATGCCGGCGACGGTGAACGAATAGTTCTTCGCGCCGAAAATCCACTCGTAGTTGTCCTCGCCGTTGCCGAGGCAGTCGTGGTTGCCGATGACAGCGACGTAGGGCAGTCCGGACTTTTCCATGGCGTCGCGGCACCACATATATTCTTTCGGAAGTCCGAAATCTGTCAGGTCGCCTCCGTGGATGATGAAATCTACATCACCGCGCCGCCTGATGATGTCGATAGCTTGCTCGGTTTCCCGCGTTGCGTCGTGCGTGTCGGTGATGAAGGCGAATCGGAGCGGCAGTGTCAGTCCGGCGCTTGTGAGCGCCTCGATGGAGACAGCGTTCGTGTTCCGTTTGCCCTTTATGCTCGCCGCGTATGGCGACGGCTCGAAATTGTCGCATCCCGACAGCGCAAAAGCTAACACCGCCAATAACGTCCATTTATAGAATCTGTGCATATATGTATATCACGGTGCAAAGTTACTACAAAAAAGTGAAATGCGGAAAGATATAGTGATAGAATTGAGTTACAAGGGTTTTGGTTGAAGTGGCGATAATCCGTGAAGCCATTACAATCCCTGCCGAAGCCAAATCCTGACGCCGCTACGTTAC
>JAGBDG010000048.1 GCA_017937625.1 Muribaculaceae bacterium
CAGCCAGGACAATCAGAATCAGTCGGGCGCCGAGAACGAGCGCAACAGGCAGGATATGGAGAACGGCGACGGCGGAATGCAGATGAATTCCAACGGCTACGCCAAATGGACTGTGCCGTGGAGCCTGACGCTCAACTATTCGGTAAACTACGGCTACGGCGCCTTTAACAAGCAGAAACTCGAGTACGACGGACGCATAACGCAGAACCTCTCGTTCTCAGGCAACATACAGCCTACGGCGAACTGGAATTTCTCGTTCTCGGCGTCGTATAACTTCGACACACACAAGCTTGCCTATATGAACTGCAACATATCGCGCGACCTCCACTGCTTCACCATGCGTGCGAGCTTCGTGCCAGTCGGACCGTACAAGAGCTACAACTTCCATATATCCGTGAAGTCGGCGATGCTCTCCGACCTCAAGTACGACAAGCGCTCGTCGCGCACGAACGGCATACAGTGGTACTGACCCTCGATCAGACGTCCTCTACCGTATCGGGAGCCTGAGGCGTGCGGTCGGGCTTGAGCCACTTGACGAAGAACAGCCTCCAAAGGAAGATAAGTCCCCTGAACACAAGCTCGATGCACATCGCTATCCATACGCCGCGCAGCCCCATCGAAGGAGCGAGGACTGCTGCGAGCGGTATGCGTACGAGCCAGATGCTTCCGAAGTTCATAGCCGCAGGAAGCATGGTGTCGCCCACGCCGATAAAGGCGCCGTAGGCGACGATGGACGCGGCGTACATCGGCTCGGCGAAAGCCTCGATGCGTAGCACTTCAGCGCCGAGGTCTATGATTCCGCGAACAGGCGACATTATCTCCATCATCCATTCTGCGCAGAAGAACATGGCTACGCCCATGACCGACATCGTCGCGATGCCGACGCCCGTAGTAAGCCATGCGAAGCGTCGGGCGAGGGCATAGCGCCGTGCGCCGTAGCATTGCCCGCACAGCGTCGTGGCAGCCTCGCCGATGCCGAACCCCGGCATGTAGCAGAGACTCTCGGCGGTCACCGCGAAGGCGTTGGCGGCGATTGCCGTGACGCCGAGGGGAGCCACGATGACGGTAATGGTAATCTGCGCGCCGCAGAAGATGATATGCTCGAGGGTCATGGGTACCGCAATCCTGGCTGCGCGGCGAAGGACGTCGGGCGTAGGGATATAGCTCTTGCGGGCTTCCTCGCCTTTGAGACATAGGTCGTGCTGCCGGCGGCATACCCAGTACATCATCGACGCGGCGCAGATGCACTCGGCGGCGACGGTACCTGTCGCCGCTCCTGCGACGCCCATGCCGGCGCCGGGGATATGCAGCAACATGCCGGCGACGGTGATGTCGCGCGATGGGAAAATCAGAAGGAAATTGAACAGCACGTCGAGGACGCACATGCCCATGTTGAAGAGGGCGGGTACTTTCATATTGCCCGCGCAACGGAGCATGCCGCCCGCGAGATAGTTCATGGCGAGCACAGGCATGGCTGCGACGAATATCAGGAAATACGACGTGGACATGGCGGCTATGTCGGGCGCGCCGCCGAGCCACAGCGGCAGCTTCCACGATATGGCGACGCCCGCGAGAGCGATAATCAGTCCGGCTATGGCGCATGCCACGATTCCCTGGCGCAGCACGGCGCGGGCATTCGTGCGGTCGCCGGCTCCGAGGCGGTGAGCCACCTGGACGGAGAAGCCCATGGTGACTGTCGACGTTATGCCCCAAGCCATCCACAGGCTGCTGTTCATAAGTCCGACAGACGCCGAGGCGTCGGCGCCGAGATGACCGACCATGGCGGCGTCGATATATTGCATCAGTAGCGTCGACAGCTGGGCGATTATGGCGGGCACCGACAGCTTTGCCGTGAGGGCGAGCTGCTGCCGGAAACTTATCTCTTTGCCGAGCTGTATTTGGGATATGTCTGCCATACGGAGTGCAAAATTAGCGAAATTAAGCCAATCGGGACATATTTTTGCCGAGCTAAAGAAGCGCTATGGAACATTTTTCTTAATTTTGCACTTTGTAAAAAAACACAGAGCAAAATGAACGAACTGCCTCAGAAATACAATCCTGCCGAAGTGGAGGACAAGTGGTACAACTACTGGCTTGAGAACAAACTTTTTGAATCTCATCCCGACGCACGCGAGCCCTATACGATAGTAATCCCGCCGCCAAACGTCACCGGCGTGCTCCACATGGGGCACATGCTCAACAACACCATACAGGACATCCTCGTGCGCCGTGCGCGCATGCAGGGCAAGAACGCCCTCTGGGTGCCCGGCACCGACCATGCGTCCATCTCCACCGAGACCAAGGTCATAGCCAAGCTTGCCTCCGAAGGCATCAAGAAGACCGACCTCACGCGCGAGGAATTCCTCAAGCACGCCTGGGACTGGACGCACAAGCATGGCGGCATCATTCTCCAGCAGCTCCGCAAGCTCGGCGCATCCTGCGACTGGAGCCGCACAGCCTTCACCATGGATCCCCTGCGCAGCGAGAGCGTCCTGAAGGTATTCGTTGACCTCTATGACAAGGGACTCATCTACCGCGACCTCCGCATGGTCAACTGGGATCCGCAGAACCGCACGGCGCTCAGCGACGACGAGGTGTTCTTCGAGGAAGAGCAGTCGAAACTCTATTACCTTCGCTATTATATCGCCGACGACAGTCCTGTCGTCACTGAGGAAGGCAACGTCGTCCACCGCGACTCCGACGGACGGTACTATGCCGTCGTCGCCACCACGCGCCCCGAGACCATCATGGGCGACACTGCCATGTGCATCAACCCCAAGGACATCAAGAACACATGGCTCAAGGGTCACAAAGTGTGCGTGCCTCTTGTCGGACGCGTCGTGCCTGTCATTGAGGACCGCTATGTCGAGATAGAGTTCGGCACAGGCTGCCTCAAGGTGACGCCCGCACACGACAAGAACGACTACATGCTCGGTCAGACCCACAAGCTCGAGATTATCGACATCTTCAACGAAGACGGCACCGTCGCCGAGGCTGCCGGCATGTACGTCGGCAAGGACCGCTTCGACGTCCGCCGCGAGATAGCAAAAGACCTCGAGGCTGCCGGACTTATGGAGAAGATCGAGGACTATGTCAACAACGTCGGTCTATCCGAGCGCACCAAGGTGCCTATCGAGCCGCGTCTGTCGCTCCAGTGGTTCGTCCGCATGGAGCATTTCGCCAAGCAGAGCCTCGCTCCGGTCATGGACGACATCATCCGTTTCGTCCCCGAGAAATACAAGAACACCTACCGCATCTGGCTCGAGAACATCAAGGATTGGTGCATCAGCCGTCAG
>JAGBDG010000049.1 GCA_017937625.1 Muribaculaceae bacterium
GAACGCACGATGCAGATGCTCGAGCACGCTGCGACAGCCACACTCGACAACGCCATTCTCGAGGCAGAGCGCGCGCGTCTCCTTGAGACAAACGCCGACTACCGCAACCTCGTCAACGAGTACCGCGACGGCATCCTTCTCTATGAAATCTCCAACAACAACGTATGGGACAAAGCGGCGAAAGACACCGAAGGTCTCGAGGCTTTCTTCCACAAGAACATCGCCAAGTACCAGTGGGACCAGCCCAAGTTCAAGAGCTTCATCTTCTTCGCCGACAATGATTCCGTCGTAGGCGAAGCGCTCGAATACGCAAAGACCCTCGACGTTGCGGTTCCCACCGAATTCACCTCCTCCATGCGCAGGAAGTTCGGCAACAAGCTCAAGGTTGAGCGCGTAATCGCCGCCAAGGGCGAGAATGCCATCACCGACTATCTCGGCTTCGGCGCGGCAAAGCCCGACAACGGCAACAAGACACGCTGGACTCACTATGCAGCCTTCAACGGTCGTGTCATTCCCGCTCCCGAAGAAGCAGCCGACGTGCGCGGAGCCGCAGTCACCGACTACCAGGCAGCCCTCGAGAAGGAATGGGTCAAGCAGCTCAGAAAGCAGTACAAGGTAAAGATCGACAAGAAAGTTTTCGAACAACTCAAGAAAAGCCGTAAGTAATGAATGCTTCGGCATATAAGTCAGTCGCCGCTGCGCTTGCACTCGTCATGACCGGGTGCGGCGGCAGCGGCGACAATATCATTCCGGCTGATGCCGTCGCCATAGTGGGCGGTGACGTTCTCACCCGCCGTGATGTCGCCTCGAAAGTTCCGGCAGGTGTAGCCGCCGAAGACAGCGCCGCGCTTGCCTCGGCATACGTCCGCTCGTGGATCAACATGCGCCTCATCGAGCAGGTCGCGTCGAAGGAAGTGGATATGCAGCAGATCGACCGCCTCACCGCCGAATACCGCAGCGAGCTTATCATGTCGCAGTACCGCCGAGCCATGGCCCAGCAGGCTGACGGAACATTCTCCGACGACTCTCTGCGCTCGTACTTCGACAGCCATCAGGAAGATTTCCGCCTCGAGCGACCGCTCATCAAGGGCGTCTATCTGAAAGTGCCGGAAGACGCGCAGAACCTTGCCATAATCCGTCGCCTCTACAAGTCGGAGCGTCCTGTCGACATCGACAAGCTCGAAAAAGCCGTCCTCGGCAACGCCATACACTACGACTATTTCCGTGACTCATGGGTCGACTGGGTACAGGTTGAGAACCGCATACCCCTCGATTTCTCCGGCGAGAACTTCGACAAAATCAGCAAGCGCCAGAACGTCGACTTCACCGCCGACGGATTCGTCTATCTTCTTTCCGTCAGCGACTATCTGCCAGCCGGAAACGTCATGCCCTATGAGGCGGCTATGCCCCTCGTGCGCGAGCGCCTTCTCGCCGTGCGCCGCCGCGCCTATGACAGCCGGCTCCTCAACGACCTATACAACCGCGCCGTCGAAGACGGAACCGTCACTTTCCCCACCGCGGCAAAATAACACTCGTGCAAAGGCTGCTTTCATCTGCAAGCCGACGCCGTCATCTGAAGCCACGGTGCTAAAGTCCAATCTTATTATGACCGACCTGACGACCGACAGACACAACTGCTTTCTGAAATTCATAGCATATTTACAGATTATCGGCATAATTCTTGTTGTGCTGGGACATTCTTTCCATGAGTATCCCGACGGTTGCTTCGGAACGAGCACGCTTTTCTACCGGATGATGTCCAGTTTTCGGATGCCTCTGTTCATGTTCGTTTCGGTATTCCTGATGATTTACACAAAACGACCTACGACCGGAATCACGAGCTTTACCGTACGGAAAATCAAAAGACTTCTGCTTCCTTTCATCGTTCTGACTCTCGTCACACTTCTCCCTCGCACGCTGCTGTCGAGCATTGCCGACGACAACATCGAACTGACAGCAGAATCGGCATGGAAGGCGTTGGTGTACACCCACAGCCTCGTCATACCCTTTTTCTGGTTTCTTCAGGCAAGCTTTATCCTGCTGGTATTCACATACACCGTCGTCACGCTCGGAGAAAGGGCGCGCGTCAGCCACCTTGCCATCTATCTGTCGCTGATTGCCCTGTTCATCTTCCTGCTTTATTATCCGTTCTATTCCGGGGACTGCTTTTCTCTTGATAAAGTCATGAATCTCGGAATATACTTTGTAGCCGGCTGCGCCTGCTGCCGGTATGCCTATACCATCGACAGACATATCCCCTGGACATCCATTTCGCTGTTTCTGGGCAGCGCACTGGTATGGGCTGCTCTGTTCTTCATAACAGAGAACACCAAGTGGGTTCTGTTTTGCTCGTTGGCAGGTATTTTCACGTGTATATCATGTGCAAAAATAATGGAAGCACGCGAGGTGCGTTTCATCGACCATCTCATAGGCGCCAACTATATTATATTTCTGCTGTCATGGTACTGCAACATTGCCGCCCAGCAGATACTCCATCACTATGTAGAGCTGCCCTGGTGGTGTTATACCATACTTTCGCTTGTCAGCGGCATATACGTTCCATGGCTCTGCTACAAGTACCTCTGCGCGCATCCTCAAAGCCGATGGGTGAGAGTCACGTCATTCCTTCTGGGTCAGTCACTGAACAAGAACACAGGCGACAGGAAATCTTTCCAACATTAATATTCGTAAAATTTGGAACAAGCGCATTGCAGAATACAAAATAATAGCTAATTTTGCAGGCAAACGCGGTAGTAGCTCAGTTGGTAGAGCATCAGCTTCCCAAGCTGAGGGTCGCGGGTTCGAGCCCCGTTTACCGCTCACTTTTCGGTGTCCGGACAGTCTGCGCATGCAGGCTGTCTGTTTTTTATGCTAAAGCAAGGTTCCTGACGGTTAAATTTTGTAAAGAATGGTGGTTTTTATAATGTTTTTTTTCGTAACTTTGCATTTGGTTAAAACGAAACCCAAGAGTAACTCATACGTCAAGACCCCGACTATTGTATTAAGCAGATTATGAAATTATTACAGACAAAATTATCGAAATACACAGCTCCTCAGGAAGCAAAAGCAGCAGGTGTCTATCCTTATTTCCGCGCCATATCGTCCGAACAGGATTCAGAAGTAATCATCAACGGCAAGAAAGTGCTGATGTTCGGCTCCAACTGCTATACCGGTCTTGTCAATGACCCGCGCATCAAGGAAGCGGCAATCGAGGCTACTAAGAAATACGGCACAGGATGCGCCGGCTCGCCGTTCCTCAACGGCACACTCGACCTTCACAAGAAACTCGAACGCCGCATCGCCGAATATATCGGCAAGGAAGACGTAATGATTTACTCGACCGGCTTCGGCGTCAACCTCGGCGTAGTCAGCACCCTTACAGGTCGCGAGGACTACATCATCTGGGACGAGCAGGACCACGCCTCCATCATCGAGGGTCGCCGCCTGTCATTCAGCAAGTCGCTCAAGTACCGCCACAACGACATGAAGTCGCTTGAGGAACAGCTCCAGAAATGCGAGCCCGACAAAGTGAAGCTCATCGTCACCGACGGTGTGTTCTCGATGGAAGGCGACGTCGCCAATCTCCCCGAGATTGTCCGCCTTGCAAAAAAATACGATGCGTCAGTCATGGTCGACGAGGCACATGCGATCGGCGTCTTCGGCGAAGGCGGTCGCGGTGTCTGCAACCACTTCGGCGTGACAGACGACGTTGACCTCGTCATGGGCACGTTCTCCAAGTCGTTCGCGTCGCTCGGCGGCTTCATAGCCACCGACAAGGAAATCACCAACTTCCTCCGTCACCACTCCCGCTCGTACATCTTCACCGCAAGCATCACTCCCGCCTCCACAGCCGCAGCGCTCAAGGCCATCGACCTGATGATTGAGGAACCCGAACGCCAGGAGAACCTCTGGAAACTCACAAACGCCGCTCTCGAAGGCTTCCGCTCGCGCGGCTTCGAAATCGGAAACACCTCGACTCCTATCATACCTCTCTTCATCCGCGACAACTTCAAGACTTTCGCAATCACTCGCGATCTCCTCGAAGAGGGAATTTTCGTCAACCCCGTTGTATCGCCCGCTGTTGCCCCGCAGGATACGCTCATCCGCTTCAGCCTCATGGCGACACACACTCCCGAGCAGCTTGACTACGCCATCGACAAAATCACAAAGGTATTCAAGAAGCACGGTATCATCTGATATTACCCTCAATTTTATAATTGCAAACTGACATGAAAAAGAAATTTATCTGCACCGTATGCGGCTACGTCTACGAAGGCGACGAAGCTCCCGAAAAGTGCCCTATGTGCGGCGCACCCCGCAGCAAATTCAAAGAACTCACCGAATCTGAAGCACTCCAGTTCGTGACAGAACACGAAATCGGCGTGGCTAAAGGTTGCGACGAGGAAATGATCAAGGACCTCACCGCGCACTTCAACGGCGAATGCACCGAAGTGGGCATGTACCTCGCCATGAGCCGCCAGGCAGACCGCGAAGGCTATCCCGAAGTTGCCGAGGCTTTCAAGCGCTATGCATGGGAAGAGGCCGAGCACGCAAGCAAGTTCGCAGAACTCCTCGGCGAGCTCGTATGGGACACCAAGACAAACCTCGAGAAGCGCATGGCAGCCGAAGCCGGTGCCAATGCCGACAAGATGCGTATCGCACGCCGCGCAAAGGAACTCAACCTCGACGCCATCCACGACACAGTTCACGAAATGGCAAAGGACGAGGCTCGTCACGGACAAGGCTTCCAGGGTCTCTACAACCGCTACTTCAAGAAATAATATTCCTGAACGAAATAAAAAATCCGGCAGCGCCGCGCGTTGCCGGATTTTTTTGTTCTGTTCTCCCGTGTCAGAGCAGAGGCTCGTCGGGACAAAGACGATGGCTGAGACGTGCCGAAGGAGTGTACTCGAGAGTGATTTCCGGCGGAAGGAGCATCCGCTTGCCCGTCGACAGGTCGCTGACAATCTCCTCATCGTGCTTCACGGGAGTAAAATTACCAAAAGAAGGTACGGCTACCGTGTCCATGCCGGCGCAACTCTCGCGTATTACCGACGCAAGTCCGTCGACAAGTGCGTCTATATCTGAAAGCGGGCGTTTCAGACGCTCGCTAAGTGTCTTTCTGAATTGTTTATGCTCCATAGCTTGTATTTACTTTTATAATGTCGGAGATACTGGTTGAATAGTTAGGAGAGCGCATCTCGCAGCGCACGCAGCTTTCTACGGGCATATAGGAAGCGATGTGAACGCGATCGTGGCTCAGCGATGATGAATTTATGAGGTCGATTACCCCCATGAGACGGCGGCGACGCTCGCGTTCATCGCAGTCGGTGAACAGCGACGGCGTAGCGCCCGACTCAGGCATGACCTCGGGAATGATGATGCCGGCACGCTTGAAGGCATAACCCGTACGGAAAATGCGACGCAACGCAGTCTGCGCCACATCGGCGACAGACATAGTGTCGTGCGTCGCCTCGGCGAGGGGCAGATAACACGACGGGCAGTACTGAGGCTGATCGGGATGATGGGAATTCGTCTGAAGAAATACAGTCAGGCCCTTTGCCACGAGCCTTCGCTCGCGCATACGCCGCGCTACTGTTGTCGCGAACATGGCTATCGCATCCGATAGCTGTTCGACCGATGTCAGACCAACGGCGAAGGTGCGCGTACAGCACATCTGCTTCTGCGGCGCGTCGTGGTCGTCGAGATCGACACACGCGATGCCGTTGAGCTCGCGCCACGTGCGCTGACCGCTTATATTCATTATCTTGCAAACATCTTCGAAAGGCATGTCGGCATATTGTATGGCGCGGCTGATGCCGTATGCTGCGAAACGCTTGAGCAGACGCCGACCAATGCCCCATACATCGCCAATCTCGGTAAGTTCCAGAGCCTTGCGGCGCTTCTGTTCACTGTCGATGAGACATACGCCCCGGTAAGCCGGATACTTCTTTGCAAAATGCGACGCAGCCTTGGCGAGCGTTGCCGTAGGCGCTATGCCGAGCGACGTGGGTATGCCAACGTCACGGCGCACACGCCTTACTATCATTCGTCCGACAGCCTCGAGGTCTTCGTCGCTGAATTCGCCGAAGTCGATGAAAGCCTCGTCGATGCTGTAGATGTTGACGTCCCCGGCGACGGAGGCGATGGTGTCCATAACGCGCGACGAGATGTCGCCATACAGCCTGTGGTTGCCCGAGAGCACCGCCACGGAATTGCTGTCGCAGATGTCCTTGACCTTGAAATAAGGATCGCCGCGGCGGAGTCCGACCGCCTTCGCCTCGTTCGAGAGCGCCACGATACAGCCGTCGTTGTTGCTCAGCACAGCCACGGGGATACCGCGCAGGCGCGGATTGAAGATGCGCTCGCAGCTCACGAAGAAGTTATTGCAGTCGATAAGCCCCGTCATGTGAGTATCAATGTTTGCGTCTCTGGCGCGGACGGCGGTTGTTCTTGATGGTGTGCGACACCACGCCCCATATTTCGAATCGGTTGTCGGGTGTCACCAGTATGGGATCGAAGCTCTCGTTGGACGGGATGAGCCAGATGGCGCCGGGCACAAGATGTATGCGCTTGAGGGTGAATTCTCCGTCGAGACAGCACACGGCAAGGTCGCCGTCGGCAGGCTCGAGCGAGCGGTCGATGACAAGGAGATCGCCCGGCTCTATACCCTCCTCTATCATCGAGTCACCGCTGACACGACCGTAGAAGGTAGCAGCCGGATGCTGGATAAGCTCACGGTTGAGGTCGATGTACTCGCTGATATAGTCTTGCGCAGGCGACGGAAATCCCGCCTGTATGCCACCGTCGGCGTATGGCAGGCTTACATGCGTCTGGGTGTCGGGCAGGAATAACTGCAGCTCTGTACTTGTTGTTGCCATAGGGAGAGGATAAAATCTGCTCCGCGCTTCCCTGCGGGGCAGTGCGGAGCAGAGTGTGGTTTCACGATTATCAGTAGTTTCGTGCTATGATGACGCGGCGTTTCGAGGGCTTGCCTGTCACCATACATACGCCGGGAGTGTCGTCGCCGTCGAGAGGTATGCAGCGTATCGTAGCCTTGGTCTCTGCCTTGATAAGCTCCTCGGTTTCGGTGGTACCGTCCCAGTGGCAGAGGAAGAAACCTCCGTCCTCGATGCGTGCCTTGAAATCGTCGTAGCTGTCGCAGATATATGTCTGACGCTTGCGCATCTCCAGTGCCTTCTGATAGATGTTCGCCTGGATGTCTTCGAGAAGCGTGTTGACATAGTCGGCGATGCCTGCGAGAGGAGCCTCATGCTTCTCAAGGGTGTCGCGGCGCATTACCTCGACTGTACCCTTCTCGATGTCTTTCGGACCGAGTACGAGACGGACGGGAACGCCCTTGAGCTCGTAGTCGGCGAACTTGAAGCCGGGACGCTTGTTCTCGGCGTCGTCGTACTTGACGGAGATGCCGAGCTCGCGCAGACGCGAAACGATGGGCATGAGCTTGTCGGTGATTTCGGCAAGCTGCTCCGCGCTCTTGTAGATAGGTACTATAACCACCTGTATCGGGGCGAGGTGCGGAGGCAGGACGAGACCGTTGTCGTCGGAGTGCGTCATTATCAGGGCACCCATAAGACGTGTCGACACGCCCCACGAGTTTGCCCATACATATTCGGGCTGGTTGTCCTTGTTGGCGAATGTCACGTCGAACGCCTTGGCGAAGTTCTGTCCGAGGTTATGGCTTGTGCCTGCCTGGAGTGCCTTGCCGTCCTGCATCATAGCCTCGATGGTATAGGTATTGAGGGCGCCGGCGAAACGCTCGTTGGCGGTCTTGACGCCTATCTGCACGGGCATTGCCATGTATTTTTCGGCGAATTCGGCGTAGAGCTTTATCATCTGTACGGTGCGTGCCTCCGACTCTTCGGCGGTAGCGTGGGCGCAGTGACCTTCCTGCCAGAGGAATTCGCTCGTGCGGAGGAACATGCGTGTACGCATCTCCCAGCGCATCACGTTAGCCCACTGGTTGCACAGCACGGGCAGGTCGCGCCAGCTGTGGATCCAGTTCTTGTATGTACCCCAGATGATGGTCTCGGAAGTAGGACGGATGATGAGTTCTTCTTCGAGCTTTGCCTCCGGGTCGACGATGACGCCGGTGCCGTTGGGGTCGTTCTTGAGGCGGTAGTGCGTGACTACTGCGCATTCTTTGGCGAAGCCTTCCACGTGCTCTGCCTCGCGGCAAAGGAACGATTTGGGTATCAGCAGAGGAAAGTAAGCGTTCTGCACGCCTGTTTCCTTGAACATGCGGTCGAGGGTCTGCTGCATTTTCTCCCATATGGCATAGCCGTAGGGCTTTATTACCATGCAGCCGCGTACAGCAGACTGCTCGGCGAGATCTGCCTTGACAACAAGCTCATTGTACCACTGCGAATAGTTCTCGGCGCGTTTTGTGAGATGTTTAAGTTCAGTTGCCATTTTACAGGTATTGAATCTTAACCTTGGTTTATTCTATTTAAAATGTTATCAGAAGGGGAATTCGTCGTCGCCGCCGTTGAAAGTTCCGGCGGGAGCTGCGGGAGCGGATGCAGCCGGTGCAGATGCTGCGGGAGCTGCTGCGTCGGGCTCTACGTCGGCACGCCATGCGCGTACTTCTGTGTACCAGCGACCGTTGTATTCGCGCGACTCGAGGTCGAAATGCACTGTCACACGCTGTCCCGGTGTCAGCTGGATGCGGTCGGCATTGTCGCCGAAGCAGGTGAAGCACACCTTGCGGGGGAACTGACCTTCTGTGTTTTCTATAACGTATTCGCGTTTTTTCCATGCATTGCCTGCCTTGGAGACGCCCGACTGTTCGGGAAGTGCCTGGATTATAGTGCCTTTGATTTCCATTTGGGGTTGTTGTTTGTCGATTTATATTATTAGGACAAAGTTACAACAATTTTCCAACCCTTGCAAGTCAAAATCGTCCCTCGCCTTCGACAAAAAATCAAGCGGTCTGCTACAATCTGACGTTCTGCCAGTCCGGAGCCAGCGGCGATGCCGTCACCGTAGGAGTCTGGATAATATCGTTTTTAAGGATAGACGTCTGCTTCACTTTGGTAATAATGTAGTCTGCGAGCGTGCCCAGAGTCACATCGCCTTTTGTATCCTGTAGCTTTTTAAGAAGGAAGAACGTGAACATGCCGTGGTTTTCAGAGTAATAAGGGTACGCAGTCTCGTCGTCCATAGTGGCGGAGAACACCACCATGTTGCCACCGACAATCGGTTGCGCCGGTTTTATTCTGACACCTCTGGCGCTCATCATCATGTCGCCGCTTCGCACGGCGCCGCTAAAGCACGCGTCAATGAACACTGTTGTATGCTTAGAGGGCATCTCACCCAGTAAAGCATAAAGTTCGCGTAGCGACAATCCCGTTGACATATCGGAACCGTAACCGTCGACAGGGAGCAGATAAGCATCCTTACTATCCTCATCAGGAACACCATGTCCTGCGTAGTACACTATTATGGATGCCTCGCCGGGGAACGCGCCGCAAATTTTTGAGAGTTTATTGAGCCCGAACTTGAGATCATTAAGCGAGCCGTCGACTACAAGCTGAATGTTTTCATCGGGCAATCCTAACGTTTTTTTGAGATATTGGGCGAAAACAATACCATCATTGGCAGCAAAGGGGACAGACACTTCACGACGATAGTTCTCATTAGCTACAACAAGGGCAAAAGTCCTCTCGTTTATTCGACCGGCAACGGGTATATTGCGGTCGACATCAGACTTGCCATTGCTGCTTCCTGCCGAAACCAGCTTCCGTTCCGGAGCCACTTTCTTAACTGAAATAGCGTCATTCGCCGCATGTTTGCCTATCGTCTGCATCGCAGGCATTTCAGGGAGGTTATTGACGGCTATATCGATTCCTTCTATATCAATGTCGGATATTTCGACAGGCGCAAAGTTGTAGTTTATGTCAGTTACAGCGTACTTGGCTTCAGTACGACTGTCGTATACATATTCTTTGCCGTTATGATAAAAAATCACCTTGTTGAGCGACACCCCGTCACCGTCAGGGACAAACACAGGTCTGATACCCTTGCATATAGCATTCCAATCCGATTTGAAAGACGGTGCATCGGAAAGCGGCACCGGCAAGAGAATGTCGCCGACGGAGGAGGTGTTGATTAGAAATGATTGATTATCGGCATCGTATGGTGCATTAAGCGAAATTGACTGCTCCAAGAATTTCATCTTAGCCTGTTCTGTATGATAGCCATAGTATTTGTCAACAACATCTTTGTAATGCTTATTATACGCTGCCTCGTATTCTATCTGCAAGCGATTGTATTCTTCCGTGTAAACTTTGTTGACATAACGGGCTTCATCAGTGTAGTCAGACTTGATAGAGTCAATTCTTTGACGGCGTGTCCTCTCGTTTACCCTCTCCTTCCAAGCCGCAGTAGACTCAAACTCCCCTTTTTTCTGCCACTTCTCAATATCTGCAGAAATCGATGTTCCGATTACCGATGCGTCAAAGTTGTATGGTGCTACAGTATGACGTTTCTGATAATAGCTTTCCCAATCCTCAAACGGCAACATTTTTGTATATTCCGCAAGTGTACAGCCAGAACGCAGTTTTAATTCAGACAACCTTGTTATCTTGCTATTCGCGAAAACTTTTTCATTAATCTCCATCACGTCTGGTATGATTAATTCTTCAACACCACCAATCGCTGATTCAAGTCCCTTAATTACGGGATTCAAAACTGTTACGGTCTTAAGTCCGTTGCTTAGATTAAAAGCATTGTCTTCTATTTCGGCAACAGAACATGGAATACATACAGATGTCAGCCCACTTCCAAAAAATGCAAACTTACTGATTTTAGATACAGACTCCGGAATCTCGACTTGTTTTAAAGAACGGCAATTTGAAAACGTATAAGGATTAATTACGGTGACAGATGCCGGAATATTAACATGTGTCAATGACTCGCAATACTCGAAAGCATCTTTACCTATTTCTTTTACAGATTCTGGTATAGCGATTTGAGTTATTGAAAAGCATGCGAAGACAGCGTAATCATCTATTTTTGTTACAGATTGTGGAATCGTTATTTGTGTCAAGTCGCTACAGGAAGCAAACGCGCTTTTACCTATTGATGTTACTGTATACCGTTTCTTTTTATATGTTATATGCTCCGGAATAATGACAACACCCTTATAGGACGGTTTATAATTCTTTTTATATGCTTTGAAAGTAACACTCGCAGTCTGGTCGGATGTGTTCAGATTATAATATACTCCATCGATTTCACAATCATGGGCAAAAGTATCGAGACCAATGGCAATCGTTGCGAATAAAACGAATGTTTTGAACAGTAAATTCATGATTGTTAGATGATAATTACTAATATCGGTTTGCTTTGCAAAGATATGAATAATCCTACAAATCCTTCGTCATATTTTCATATAATATGCTGTCGGCAGAAAAAAGAAAGCGATGCCGGGGGCACCGCTTTCTGAGATATATACTGTGAAAGTTAGTTTAATTATTCAGCCTTACCGTTGCTGCCAAGTACGTTGACGATTTTGTGACGATAGAGTTTCTCCATGTTGTCGCGAGCCGGACCGAGGTATTTGCGGGGGTCGAACTCACCGGGCTTCTCAGCGAATACGCGGCGAACAGCTGCGGTCATGGCAAGACGGCTGTCGGAGTCGATGTTGATCTTGCAGACAGCGCTCTTGGCTGCTTTGCGAAGCTGCTCTTCGGGGATACCGATAGCGTCGGGGAGCTTGCCGCCGAACATGTTGATTGTGTCGACTTCCTCCTGGGGAACAGAAGAAGATCCGTGGAGCACGATGGGGAAACCGGGGAGTTTTTCCATAACGGCGTCGAGAACGTCGAATGCCAGTGGCGGCGGAACGAGCTTGCCCTCGGCGTTGCGTGTGCACTGTGCGGGAGTGAACTTATATGCGCCGTGGCTTGTGCCGATGGAGATAGCGAGGGAGTCGCAGCCTGTGCGGGTAGCGAAGTCGATGACTTCCTCGGGATCGGTGTAGGTGTGGTGGTCGGAAGAAACTTCGTCTTCAACACCGGCGAGAACGCCGAGTTCGCCCTCGACTGTTACGTCGAACTGGTGAGCGTAGTCAACGACTTTCTTTGTGAGAGCCACGTTCTCTTCATAGGGCAGGTGGCTGCCGTCGATCATGACGCTCGAGAAACCGAAATCGATGCAGCTCTTGCAGAGCTCGAAGCTGTCGCCGTGGTCGAGGTGAAGAACAATCTGGGGATGCTCCCAGCCGAGTTCCTTTGCATATTCCACAGCACCCTGTGCCATGTAGCGGAGAAGGGTTGCGTTGGCATAGTTGCGGGCGCCCTTGGATACCTGAAGGATTACAGGCGATTTTTCGGTAGCAGCAGCCTTGATGATAGCCTGGAGCTGCTCCATATTGTTGAAGTTGAATGCGGGGATTGCATAGCCGCCTTTGATAGCCTTGGCGAACATCTCGCGGGTGTTCACAAGACCGAGCTCTTTGTAGTTTACCATATACTTGTTATATAATAGGTTGTTCGTTTCTATCGGAATCTGCCTTATGCTTTTTCCGAGTGCAAAGGTAATGATTTTCCGTCAATTCCGCAAACCGTTTTCAAGCTTTCATCGGTTCTCGAAAAAGTATTTCCAGAGCGAAGCCGCCATAAGCGCCTGCTTGAACTTGTCGGCGCGGAGCATGTCGAGCACTTCCTCGCGGGTATAGACGTGAATGGCAATGTCCTCGGTACGGTCGAGGTGCTGGTCGCCTGTATGCTCCACTCCTTCGGCGATGAAGCAATAGCTGAGATTGTTCGATGTCGCCGGATTGGCGCAGAGGACAGTGTTGAGCCTCCACTTTCCGCCCGTATATCCCGTTTCCTCGGCGAGCTCGCGGCGCGCTGCGTCGATGGGTTCCTCGCCTTCCTCGGCGCAGCCGGCGCAGAGTTCGGTCTCTACAGTTCCGAGTCCGTGGCGGTACTGCTCTATCATGACGAACTTGCCGTCGGGACGGATTGCGATGATATTCACCCACGTGGGATATTCGAGGACGTAGTATTCGTCATGAATCTGTCCGTTGGGCAGCTGGACGCGGTCGCGGCGTGCCGTCAGCCACGGACGGCGGCTGACATACTCCGACGAGAGCGTTTTCCATTTCTTTATGGACATGTCAAAGTTTCTTTCTGATGAAGTCTATGATTCTGCCGCAGGCCTTTCCGTCGCCGTAAGGATTGGCGATAAGGCTGTTGCGGTGATAGTACTCGCTGTCGTCGAGGAAACGCGCAGCCTCGGCGACAATGCGCCCGCGGTCGGTGCCGACAAGGCGTATAGTACCTGCCTCGAGAGCCTCGGGACGCTCGGTCACACTTCGCATCACCAGCACGGGCTTACCGAGCGATGGCGCCTCTTCCTGAATGCCTCCGCTGTCGGTGATGATGAGATATGCGTGCTTCATCATGAAGACGAAGGGCAGATACTCAAGCGGCTCGATAAAAAACACGTTCGGATGTGCCTCGCCGCCGAACATCTCGGCTATGGGACGGCGGACATTGGGATTCAGGTGCATCGGGTACACGAAGTCGACTTCAGGATATCGTCGGGCGAGCTCCTTTATGGCGAGACAGATGTTGCGGAAGCCCTCGCCGAAATTCTCGCGACGATGACCGGTGATTAGAACCATGCGTCGTCCGTCGCCCAGACGTGAGCAGTCGTAGCCGAGGTCTTTCATGCCTTCGGCAAGCGAGGTGGCGAGCTTCTCGTCGGAGTCTATCTTGTCGACGACTGTATGGAGCGCGTCGATGACGGTGTTGCCGGTGACTGCTATGCAGCTGTCGTCGGTATTCTCGCGCAGCAGATTCTGCCGTGCCGTGTCGGTCGGCGAGAAGTGAAAAGTCGCGATGCGTCCGGTGATGCGGCGGTTCATCTCCTCAGGCCATGGCGAATAGATGTCGCCTGTGCGGAGCCCTGCCTCGACGTGCCCCACGGGAATCTGCGCATAGAAAGCGCTGAGAGCGGCGGCGGTGGACGTCGAGGTGTCGCCATGGACAAGCACAAGGTCGGGACGGCATTCGGCAAGGACATCGCGCATGCCCAGAAGGATACGCGAGGTCACGTCGTAGAGGTCCTGACCCTGCTTCATTATGTCGAGATCATAGTCGGGAGTTATCTCGAAAAGACCGAGCACCTGGTCGAGCATCTGGCGGTGCTGACCGGTAACGCATACAATGGTCTCGAACTCGTCGGCATGGCGCTGAAGCGCCTTGACAAGCGGAGCCATCTTTATAGCCTCGGGGCGTGTCCCGAAAACAATCATTATTTTTTTCATCGCATTTCTGTTCTAATGGTTACGAGGGATGCCGTGCTTCAGAACCTGTGCCACAGAAGCCACCACATATATTTGACGTAGACGATATTGCGTTTTATCCTTTTGGGCTGACGCAGCAGACGGTATGCCGCCTCCAGGTTGTGGTCTATCCACCACTTGGGCGCGCGTGCCACTTTGCCGGTATAGACGTCGAAACTGCCGCCCAGACCCTGGTATATAGCCTTGTGGCGCGCAAGCATCTCCGACATAAGGAATTCCTGCTTGGGAGAGCCCATTGCCACAAAAACGACATCGGGCTTCTTATCCGCGACATCGTCGATGAGCGCCCGGCGCTCTTCATCGCTGCGGATATATCCGTCGCGGGCACCTACGATATTTATCCCGGGAAATTCTTCCCTTAGCTTAGCGACGGCGGCGGCGTTCACCTCCGGCGTGGCGCCTATGACATAAAATGAGCGGTCTTTATGGAAACGGCGGACAATGTGGAGCCAGAGCTCGCAGCCTGCGATTTTTTCCACCTCCGCGCCTTTCTGGCGTGCTGCCATTACTGCGCCGGCGCCGTCGCAGTAAGGAATGTTGGAGTTGATGATCCGCAGAGTTTCGGCTGTGGCATTGGCTATTTTCTCCGCGTTGATGGCTATGAGTATGCCCTTGCGGCTGTCGGCGAAGTCGATAAGGTCGTCAGCATGTGTGAAAGGATACACTTCCACGCCTCTGAGGCTGACCCTTTCGTGTCCGTCGGCTTCGCTGCTCATGTAATCAGCGTTTGAAGATTCCGCAGAAGTCGAGAATGACCTTGCTGTCATCCCATTCGAGGCTTCTGAATGGTGTATGGGCTGTGAGGAATGCAACGATGTCGGCTTCTCGGTAGGCTTCTTCATACGGTGTCAGTTTGAAAACCTGATGTTCTTTCACATTAGGTTCAACGACAAGTATGCGGCTGTTATTGCCTCCGACCATAACTTTACTTATAATATATTTCGCGGGACTCTCGCGGAGGTCGTCGATGTCGGGTTTGAAAGCTATGCCCATGAGCGCGACAACCGGCTTGCGGTTGTGCTCGATTTCGAAACGCAGTATGGCGTTGATAATCTTTTCGGCGCACCAGTCAGCCTTGTAGTTGTTGATGCGGCGCGCGTCGGCAATGAGCTTTGCCTCTGCCGGATAAGCCGAGGTTATGAAATACGGGTCCACGGCGATGCAATGACCGCCCACGCCGCAGCCGGGCTGCAGGATGTTGACGCGCGGATGCTTGTTGGCAAGACGTATGAGCTCCCATACATTGATGCCGGCATGGTCGCAAATGAACGAAAGCTCATTGGCGAAAGCTATCTGGACGTCGCGCGACGAGTTTTCGGTGAGCTTGCACATTTCGGCAGTGCGGGCGTTGGTGGCGTGCAGCTCGCCCTTGACAAAGCGGCTGTAGAACGCCTTTGCCTTATCTGTCGACGCCTCGTCGACGCCGCCGATAACGCGGTCGTTGTGGACGAGTTCGTAGATGACATTGCCTGGAAGAACGCGCTCCGGGCAATATGCGATATATATCTTGCCGGCGAGTTCGGGACGGAGCCGGAAGATAAGCTCTGCCATCTTCTCGGTGGTACCGACGGGGGATGTCGATTCGATAACGAAGAGGTCGCCCTCCTTCAGGAAGGGAACGACGGCGCGTGTAGCAGCCTCGACGAAAGATATGTCTGGTTCGTGGTTGCCTTTGAAAGGAGTGGGCACGACGATGAAGTAAGCGTCTGATACCTCGGGGGTCGTAGTGGCGTGAAGGCTGCCGTCGGCTATCACCTTTTTGAGCATCTCGCCCAGACCGGGCTCTATGATGTGCAGTTCGCCGGCGTTGGTCTTGTCCACCACAGCAGGGTTGATGTCAACGCCTGTCACGTCAATGCCGTTCATGGCTGCTATTATGGCTGTCGGTAGTCCGATATAGCCCAATCCCATGAAACATGCTTTCATATTTTCGATAGTTTTAGTCATATCAGAGTGCAAATTTACAGATTTATTTCCAATTTGCCAATAAGCCGGCAATTTTGTAATTTTGCACTTGGAAATGGGACGCATACTCGCAATAGATTTCGGAAGGCGCCGCTGCGGTCTTGCCGCGACGGACTCGCTGCGCATCGTGGCGTCGGGACTCACCACCGTCGCGACGGCGTCGCTCATCGATTTTGTCCGCGACTACTGCTCACGCGAGAGCGTCGACATGATTGTCGTAGGAGAGCCGCGCGACATGCACGGCAACCCCTCGGAATCCACCAGATACCTCAAACCGGCAATCGACCGCCTCGCAAAGGCTATGCCTGACATGAAAATCGTGTTCTTCGACGAGCGTTTCACCTCCGTACTCGCCCATCAGGCAATGCTTGACGGCGGACTGCGCAAGATGGCGCGCCGCGACAAGGCACTCGTCGACGAAATGTCGGCAACGATAATACTCAACGACTTTCTCGGCAGCCGAGCCTACCGGGAATCAAATATATGACTTATGAAACTACCGGTATATCTCTACGGACACCCCGTACTCCGTAAAATCTCCGAGCCCGTGGCTGCCGGCGACAGCAGCATCAAGGAGCTCGCCGA
>JAGBDG010000050.1 GCA_017937625.1 Muribaculaceae bacterium
AGCCTTGATGCCCACACCGTTCAGACCGACAGACTTCTTGAAAGCCTCCGAGTCGTATTTCGCGCCGGTGTTCATCTTCGACGCGGCGACAATCAGCGAGCCCAGAGGAATGCCTCGTCCGTAGTCGCGGACGCTCGCCGATTTCTCGTCGACCTCGACGTCTATCTGCTTGCCGAAGCCCATCATGTACTCGTCGATGGAGTTGTCGACGACCTCCTTGATAAGCACATATATGCCGTCGTCAGAGTTCGTGCCGTCGCCGAGCTTGCCTATGTACATGCCCGGACGGCGCTGTATGTGTTCGTTCCACGACAGCGTGATGATATCGTTCTCGATATACTCTGCGGTTCCGCTGTCGCGGCTGGTGATGATGGGTTCTTCTTCGGTCATGGTATCAATGGTTTTTGGGAGAGATAAAACTGCGCGCGGTCTCTATATCGGACGCGTGGTCGACATCCACTATTTTCGGGAAAACGAACGCCTTCAGGCGCAGTCCCGACGCCACAAGGGCGCGCTGGTAGTTGCGCATGCGGCTGACGCCCGCTTTCATGCAGTCCTCAAGCACGCCGAGGGCGGGAGCCGTCAGCCCGTAGATGCCGCCCGATATGTATCTGTCGCTGCCGTCGGGCTTGTCGCGGAAAGCGGTTATCAGCCCGCTTGCCTCGTCGACGTCCACGTACAGCGGTTTTTCGTCGTCGATGAATGTGGTCAGACCCATGCAGCCGTCGGCGCTCCCGTCCTTGTCGAAAGCCTCGGCGTAGCGCAGGAAATCCTCACGGCGGAACACGGTGTCGACAGTCGTCAGAATGAACTTGCCGTCGGTGAAGTCCCGCGACACCTCGTAGAAGCTGTGCATGGAGCTGGGAGTGCTCCTGACGGTAAGACGGAAATCGAAGGGCAGTCCGTCGGCTATGCTTTCCAGATATTCGCGCACCTCGGTCATCTGCTCGTTCACTATTACGCTCAGCGTTTCGGGGCGATAGGACGCGAAAATATCTATCAGCCGCCGTATCATCGGGCGTCCGTCAAGGTCGACGAGCGGCTTAGGCAGCGATATGCCTTCCTGAACCAGACGCGAGCCCTCTCCTGCGGCTATTATTGCATAGTTCATTCGTCTTTGCTCAGGTCTAATGTCGGGTCGGAGCCTTTGTCGCCCTTGTCGTGGTATTGCTTGGTGAGCGGACGGCGGTAAGCCTCCTCGTGGTTGCGGCGGTTGCGGAAGATGTCGATAGCCGCATAGATGGCGCTGCGCATCGAGTCGGGCTGAGCCACGCCCTGGCAGGCTATGTCGTAGCCTGTGCCGTGGTCGGGCGACGTGCGTACGAAAGGCAGTCCGGCGGTGAAGTTCACGCCGTTGTCCATGGCTATGGTCTTGAAGGGTATGAGCCCCTGGTCGTGGTACATGGCGAGAACGCCGTCGAAATGCGTGAACGCGCCGCTGCCGAAAAATCCGTCGGGCGCATACGGTCCGAATGCAAGTATTTTCTTCTTCTGAGCCTCGTCGATGGCGGGCTTGATGATTTCCTCTTCCTCCTTGCCGAGCAGCCCTTCCTCGCCTGCATGGGGATTCAGCGAAAGGACGGCTACGCGCGGCGACGGTATGCCGAAATCGCGGCGCAGCGAGTCGGAGAACGCTGTGATTTTCTCAAGGATAAGCTCTTTGGTCAGCGCTTCGGCGACTTTCGCCACCGGAGTGTGCACAGTCACCAGAGCCACGCGCATACGGTCGGAGCAGAGTATCATAAGAGCTTTGCTCTTATCGTCAGAATCCTCGTTGGCGGCAGCCTCGAGGAATTCGGTGTGTCCCGGGAAATGGAACTCCTCGCTCTGGATCGAATGCTTGTTGATGGGAGCGGTCACGAGCACGTCGATGTCGCCCGACCTAAGGTCGGCGACGGCGACTTTCAGCGCGGCGAGAGCAGCCTGTCCGGCAGCCTCGGTGGCGACGCCCGGGTCTATCTTGAGGTCCTCGCCCACGACATTGACGATGTTGTACACGCCGTCGCGGGCGTCGGCGGCGGTGTCGACGCGGTTGAGCTGCACCTGCGGCAGTTCCATTGCCTTGCGGTAGAAGGCTGCGACCTTAGCCGACCCGTACACAACTATAGTGCAGAGATCGTTCAGACGGGTATCCTCAAGGGTCTTGAGGATTACTTCATAGCCTATGCCGTTGGTGTCGCCGTGGGTGATGCCCACGCGTATTTTACGATTGTTCATTTTCTTCTTTCATGTTTTGTTGCGCCTTCGCTCCGGCAAGCATGCCGCATGCCGCCATTATGTCCTCGCCGCGTGAGGCGCGTATGGTGGCGGTGACGCCGTTGTCGTTCAGACGGTCGCGGAAATGCTCCATGCGCTCCTGGCTCGACGGTTTGCCCTCGAAGCCCGGTATGCGGTGGAAGCGTATCAGGTTGACGCGGCACGGCAACCCGCGCACGAGTCGGCTCAGGGCATCTGCATGCGCGTCGTCATCGTTGAGTCCGTCGAACATGGTATATTCGAACGAAAGGCGCCTCTGGTGGGCGAAATCGTATTTTTTCAAGGTCTCAATAACCTGACGCGCCGGAAAAGCCTTCTCGACAGGCATCAGCGACAGGCGCTCGGTGCTGTATGGCGTGTGAAGGCTCACGGCTATGTGCACCTGCGTCCTGTCGAGCAGCATGCCGAAGCCCGGCTGCTTGCCTATGGACGACACGGTGATGCGTTTCGGACTCCACGCGAAGCCCCATTTCGCAGTCAGAACCTCTACGGCGCGGAGTACGGCGTCGATATTGTCGGTCGGCTCGCCCATGCCCATGAACACGATGTTCGTCAAGGTCTCGCTCTCCGGTATCGAAAGTATCTGGTTGAGGATATCGGCGGCGTCCAGATTGCCCTGCCAGCCTCCCCTGCCCGTCATGCAGAAACGGCAGCCCATGCGGCAGCCCGCCTGACTCGACACGCAGAGAGTGGCACGGTCGTGGTCGGGGATGTAGACAGCCTCTATGTCGCGTCCGGCTACACCCTCGAAGAGGTATTTCACCGTCCCATCGGCGCTGCGCGACGCCATGATCGGTTCGTGGCGCCCTATGGCATAGCCGTTGTCCTTGAGCCACTGACGCGCCTTCTTAGGAAGGTCGGTCATCCCATCGATGTCCTTGACACGCTTGGTGTAGAGCCACGACGCCATCTGACGCGCCGCAAAAGGACGCAGCCCGGCAGCTGCAGCGACAGCGCCGAGCTCCTCCGGATTCATCCCTGCCAGCTTGACCATTATTCGCCCTGCTGCTTTCCTTTGGCAGCCTCAACCCATCCGGCGACCTCTTCGGGTTTCGGATTGGCAAGACCGAGTTTGTTCTTCTTGTTGTACCCGCACAGGTCCTGGAAGAGCTTGTTGGGGTTAAGCGGAGCAAGAGCGGCTACGGTGAGCACGCCTGTCTTCTGCAGGGGCTCGACCCATTCGGCGGGAACGCCGGCAGCGACAAACGCCTCGACCTTGTCGCGCTTCTCGGTTTTCTCGGGACGCATCTGCGGGAAGAGAAGCACTTCCTGGATAGCCGTCTGACCGGTCATGAGCATCACGAGGCGGTCCATGCCTATGCCCATGCCCGATGTGGGAGGCATGCCGTACTCGAGGGCGCGGATGAAGTCGCCGTCGATGATCATTGCCTCGTCGTCGCCTTTCTCGCCCAGACGCATCTGCTCTACGAAGCGCTCGTACTGGTCGATCGGGTCGTTGAGCTCGGAGTAGGCGTTGGCGAGCTCCTTGCCGTTCACCATAAGCTCGAAACGCTCGGTGAGCTCGGGATTGTCGCGGTGGCGCTTGGTAAGGGGCGACATTTCTATGGGGTAGTCGGTGATGAACGTGGGCTGGATGTACTTGCCCTCGCACTTCTCGCCGAAAATCTCGTCGATGAGCTTGCCTTTGCCCATGGTCTCGTCGACCTCTATGCCGAGGTCGCGCGCTGTCTTGCGGAGCTCTTCCTCGCCCATGCCGTTGATGTCGACGCCGGTATGATCCTTGATAGCCTGCGCCATGGTGACGCGCGGGAACGGAGCCTTGAAGCTTATCACGTTGTCGCCGACCTTGACCTCGGTGGTTCCGTTGACGTCGAGACATATTTTCTCGAGCATCTTCTCGGTGAAGGTCATCATCCAGTTGTAATCCTTGTACGAAACGTAGATTTCCATACAGGTGAACTCAGGATTGTGTGTGCGGTCCATGCCCTCGTTGCGGAAGTTCTTCGAGAACTCATAGACGCCCTCGAAGCCACCCACGATGAGGCGCTTGAGGTAGAGTTCGTCGGCGATGCGTAGGTAGAGGGGTATGTCGAGCGCGTTGTGGTGGGTTATGAAGGGACGTGCCGAGGCGCCGCCGGGTATCGACTGGAGGATAGGAGTCTCTACCTCTATATATCCGGCGTTGTTGAAGTACTCGCGCATGGAGGTGTAGACCTTTGTGCGCTTGAGGAATATCTGCTTCACACCGTCGTTGACGACGAGGTCGACGTAACGGCGGCGGTAGCGGAGCTCGGGGTCGTCGAAAGCGTCGTAGACCACGCCGTCCTTCATCTTCACGATGGGCAGGGGACGCAGCGACTTGCTCAGGACGGTCAGGCTCTGGGCATGCACGGAAATCTCGCCCGTCTGCGTGCGGAAGACGTAGCCGCACACGCCGATGAAGTCGCCGATGTCGAGGAGCTTCTTGAACACCACATTGTAGAGGTCCTTGTTCTCGTCGGGGCATATCTCGTCGCGCGAGATGTAGATCTGTATTCTTCCCTTGGAGTCCTGCAGCTCGACGAACGATGCCTTACCCATGATGCGGCGGCTCATTATTCGACCTGCCACGCACACCTCGCGGCGCGCTTCCTCGTCGCTGAAGTTGGCTTTGATCTCGTCGCTGTAGCCTGTCACCTTGTATTCGGCGGCAGGATAAGGCTCTATTCCCATGCGGCGCAGCTCTGCCATGCTCTGGCGGCGTTGCTGCTCCTGTTCGCTCAGTTCTATGTTGCTCATAGTCGTTTTCTGTTTTCTTTGTTTATGTTATCCTAAAGCAGGCACAGTATCAGCGCCTGCGCAGCCACTACGCGGAGGAACATCGTCAGAGGATATACCGTCGAATATGCCACGGCGGGCTGGTCGTTGGCTGTCGAGTTGTTGGCGTAGGCAAGAGCTGGAGGATCGGTGCAGCTGCCCGATATAAGACCCATGATGGTCAGAAGGTTGATGCGGTCGTGACCGCGGGCTATGCAGCCTACCACTACCAGAGGCACCAGAGTGATCACGAAACCCCAGATTACCCACCACATGCCGGTCTCGTTGAACACCGACGCGGCGAAATCCTTGCCGGCGGCTATGCCCACCGACGCGAGGAACAGGCAGATGCCGAGCTCGCGGAGCATGAGCGACGACGACGACGAGGTGTAGGTTATCAGTTTTGCCTTGTAGCCGAAACGGCTCAGAAGGATTGCCACTACGAGAGGACCTCCGGCGAGACCGAGCTTCATGCCGAAGCCGAGGTCTATCGAGCCGAGGATGATACCGAGGATGATGCCCACGAATATCGTTATCAGGTTAGGCTGGTTGAGGCGCTTCATCGAGTTGCCCAGACGGGAGGCGAGGCGGTCGATGTCCTCGAGGTTGCCGACTACGGTGATGCGGTCGCCCATCTGGAGGCGGAGGTTAGGCGAGGCGAGAAGGTCCACGCCGGCACGGTTGACGCGCGTGCAGTTCAGGCGGTAGCCGTTGTGCAGACGGAGCGAACCGAGGGCAACGCCGTTGTATTCGCCCTTGGTGACAAGGATGCGGCGCGAGAACACCGGTGTCGGAGTCGACTCCCAGTCCATCTCTACCTCAGGACCGATGACTGCCTTGAAGCGCTCGGCATCCTGCGCCGAGCATACGATATGGAGGATGTCGCCCGTATGGATTTCGGTGCTCGACTTGGGGATTGTCACCTTGCCGTCGCTGCCCATGATGCGCGACACCACGAAATTAGTCTGCACAATGTCGTGGAACTGTACAAGGGTGCGTCCGTCGATAAGGGCGTTCGACACCTTCAGGTCGAGTATATATGGCTTGAGGCTCGAGTCTTCCTGCTCCTCCTCGATTTTGCGGATTTCGTCATCGGTCTTGATGCGGAAAACCCATTTGATGATGAACATCGAAAGGATAATGCCGATAACGCCAAGAGGATAGGCTGCGGCATAGCCGCTTGCCATCATGTTCGCCTGCTCGGCGCTCTGCGTCATCTGCGACACGGTCTGCTGCGCCGCCGCAAGACCCGGAGTATTCGTGACAGCGCCGCTCATCACGCCCACAAGGGCGGATATGTCATGGATATTGCCGAAATAGTATATACCCAGCACTATCACAACGTTGAGAGCTACAACAAGGACCGCAAGCACATTAAGCCGCATGCCGCCTTTCTTGAACGAAGAGAAGAAACCCGGACCTACCTGAAGACCTATCGAGAAGATGAACAGGATAAGACCGAACTCGCGCACGAACTTGAGTATCGCATTGTCGACCACATAGCCGAAATGACCCATAAGGATACCCACGAACAGCACGAAAGTCACGCCAAGGGAAACACCCGCTATCTTCATCTTGCCTATGTAGATACCCGCCGCTATCACGAACGAGTAAAGCACAAGCGTTGAAGCTATGCTCGTGTTACCCGGTAAAAATAATTCGCTTATAAAATCCATATTACTAAAAACTATTCTCACTCTCTCAAAACAACCGCAAAATGCCTCAGACATCGGCTGTTCCACAACTGCCGACTGCACAAGCCGTTATTTTTTGCAAAATTACTCATTTTCCGCGAAAAATCCCCATCTGACGCGATTTTTTGCATAGACACAATTATCCCGGACCGCTCGCGCAGCCCGGGACAGAGCATTATTTTTTTAATTTTTAACGCACGGCGACTTTGACGACAGACTTGCCGTTGCTCACGATATAGACGCCGGGGGCGACGCTCACGCTGCCCGAACGTCCGGCGCTGACAACACGTCCGCCGAGGTCGGTCACGGTAGCAGCCTCGCCGAGAACGACGCAACCTCTGCCGGCATGCACCGCGGGCTTGGCGATTGCCTCCACGCGGTCAATGCCTGTCGTTTTCTTGTTGAGCACGAGCTTGAACGAGGCGGGGGACGCATCATAGTGTGTCTCCACTGTTCCGAATGTCACGGGGTCCGACCACATGGCGATGGTGAAAAGAGGAGTAACAGTCGTACCGTCGACTGTCACGGCGTCCGACTCGGTAGCGTCCATCATGTATGTGCCGTCATTGCCGTGGAGATACCAGCTGTCGGGTACGTCCATGCCGCTCGTTTTCAGCCACCATGCTCCGCAGCTGGCGTAGAGGGGCGCCTCGCAGCTGTTGATGCCGTCCATCGGGTAGATGCCGGTGTTCTCCATGAGATAGTTGTCGAGATATGCCTTCTGCGTGTCTGTGGCGTTGATGCGCATATAGTCGCAGTCCTCTATGTACATGAAAACAGAGCCCCATGTCTCGCTTGTCGGGATTATCTTCTCGCAGAGGTCCTTGTAGGGGTGGACGAGGCGGTAGTAGCCCGGGACGCCCTTAGCCTCCTCGAGCGCCACAGTGGTGGTGTAGACGTCGATGCCGAAAGCTTCCTTTATTGTCTGACCGTAGGTCGTCTCGAAGAATGTCTGGAAGAACGGGTCGGTATATTCGGCTGTGCCGACAGTTTCGAACTCAAGGTCCTCGATGTTGATGTCGCCGATTTCCACGGCGTTTGCTGCGGCGAGCGACAGGGAAAGTCCCAACGCGCACGCAGCGCTGCGTAAAGTAACGATTTTCATAACTTTATGATATTTTATCAAAGAAATCTCTTGACTGTATCCTGCGAGCCGTCGGCGTAGCGGGTGCGCACGATCACAGGTCCTGCCGCGCCGGCGCGACCGATTCGTCGGCCGGAAATATCGAAGTATTCCACGGATTCGACCTCGCGTTCCGCGCCGACCGACGATACGCCGGTCTCGCCTCCGTCGGCGACATGGCATTTTGCCGCATTCACGATACGTCCCGTCTCAGAGTCGATGAGCAGCGCCGTCACGAAAACTCTGTCCTTATGCTGGATCAGATCTTTCTCGGGTTTGCCCGTCGTGGCATCCTCTTTGATGCATGATACATCGAAGGTATATGTATGGCTGTATATGTCGGCGAACTTCACTTCCGATGGCAGCGAACCTTCCTCGCCTGCATACGGACTGTAGGCTACGACGACATCGTCGAACGTCAGAAGCATATAGTGCTGACCGTTCGGTCGGCAGACATCCTCACCGCCGGGGAGCTCGGTCGACGAAAGATTATAGTACGCGTTCGACTGATACCAGCCCCCTTCATCTTCCGCGCCCTTAAGACCGTCGGCAGTCAACACGTATGCTATCCGGTACGGGTTGTCGGTATAGGTCCGGAAGAAATATGCCGAGGCGTCCACATCGATGCTGGTGCCGTCGGCGCTATACTCTGCGCTGACACTGATATTTGCCGGAACCGTCCCGGCGAAGCGGTCTTCGATTTCCTTCAGTATGCCTAAATCATCGTCACCGTTGCCGTAGTAGGGGTCACATAACGCGCCGCGGTCTATGCTTGCGCCCGGGAAACCATCGACTTTGACAGGAAACTCCGACGTTACTTCCATAGGGTCGCCGCTGTGATAGGACAGAGCTATAAAGCTGTCGCCCAGCCGCTCGTTGAGCATGCGCATGGCAACATAGCCACGCGTACACCACTGGCACCATGTGCCGGTGAACTCCTCCATAACCACCACGTGTTTCGCAATCTGGTCGGCGACGCTGATGGTATTCTGAGCCGATGCCATGATGTCCTCGTTGTCCACGCCGTTCACTTTCGTGATTGTGAAAGTGCCTGCGTGCTCGCCTTTCCCGGCAATCAGGGGAGCCTCGAAAGTCATGGTGCCGGCAGTACCGTAAAGAGCGGCGGATATCGGCGTATCGAAGCTGTGCTTGCCCGGTATGGTCTGCCCGTCGACAGTATAGGTGTACTCTATGTCGCGCACCTCTTTCGAGCCGTGATTGACAATGACCGCTGTACACGAGGCGGCAGCGTCGGCTGTTGTGACAGGATTAGTCACCGACTTGACGCCGGCAGCGTCCTCCGACGAGTCGCCTTCTATGACGGCGCGGAGTGTCAAGCCGCAGCCGACGAGCACCGCGGGTTTCTGCCATCCCTTGTAAGTGCGTGATGTGGCTATATACCGCGCCTCATCGCTCGCGCAACGCCCTACTGCGACAGGTGCGCCGAGTGCCTCGTCATTTTTCGGATTACCGACCTTGAAGCTGTAGCCTGCATAGAAGCTACCGCGGTCTATGGTCCACGGCTCGGCAAGAGTCACTGTACATACGCCTGCCTCGGGAGAAGCGAACGATGCGGTGGCTATGTCGGCTGTCGCCACACCCGATTTGATTTTCAGCTCGGAGGCGAGAAAGACCTGACAGTCGGTTGCCGTGACGCCTTCTTTCCATGTAAATTCTATAGCCGTGACTTTTTTGCCAATGAGCGAGGCGTCGCCGATAAGAATGGCGGCATTGTAAATCTCTGCCTTTTCCGTGCCCCAGAAGTCCGGTTCGCCGGTGAGCTCATAGCCGGCTTTCAGCGTCGTTGCGAACGCCGGCGAGGCGAGAGCCGTGGCAAGGAAGACGGTTGTCAGTATTTTTTTCATAGAATCTGAATATTTTAAAAAAGGGTGCGCCGTCGAGGCAGCACACCCTCTTCCGTGTATTGATACAGGAATATATTTTGAAAAATTATCTTACTACGACCTTGCGTACGCTGCCGTCGCTCATCTTGACGATGTTCAGACCGCGGGTCTTTCCGCTGCGCAGCGTGCCGTCGACGCCGTAGATTGCCGATACTTTTGCCTGACCGTCGGTGATGATATCCCTGACGCCGGTTGTGCCGTTGATGTCGTACCAGAATATGGGCGATTCATGCGTCTCGCCGCCACCTTTATAGATGCTCTTCACGCCGTATGCGTCGGCAAGGGTGGTGTAGAAGTACACTTCTTCGCCGCCGAAGGTGATGTCATCGCCCTCAGGACCGGTAAGGGTCATTGTGTAAGGTACTTCCGTCATTTCTTCAAGACCGTACTCCTCGAGACCGGGGTATTCGTCGGAATAGAATACGAAAGGTTCGATTTCGTCACCGACGCGGATATAGATCTGGTAGTAGAGCTTGTTGAAATTGATGTCGGCGCCTGTTGTGCTGACCGAAGGTATTTCCATCTGGATGCCTACACAGCCGTACATGTCGAAAAGGTCGTCGGCGCTGAGAATTGTAGGAGTTGCCGGAGTTGCAGCGACCTCCACGAATTCCTCAAGTGAGGGTGAGTAATAGCCTGCGAACTCCATCACGTCTTCGCCTGTAGCAGTGTCCGCTTTGCCTGCATTTACGAAGAGTGCCTCATTTTCAGCCGCTGCAAGAGTACGGGCGTCTGCGTCATAGGCAAGCTCGATATTCTCTTTAGCCTTGCCCGTTATTGCGACATACTCGCCGTATTCGTCCTCAAGCGTCTCTGTTGAATAATCGCCGCCTACAAAATATGTGAAATACACTGTATTCGATATGCCCAGATACTGGTTGCTCGGGAATACTACCTTGCCATCCTTGATGGTACCGGTGATATACGAATCCTTGAGTTCGCCCGACAGACCGCCGATGTACATCTTGTCGCCGTCAACTCCGACCGACACGAAAGTCTTTCCCGTCTCGTCGTATTCCGGGTCGACGTATGTAAGCTTCCAGTCTGTGGTGCTGACACCATCGGGAAGAGCTGTCGCCGTATCGTCAAACGGAGAGTACGACGAATTGTAGTCCGTGTAGCCCGACCAGCTGTCGTCATCGTCGAAGAAAGCGGAAAGAACATATTCAGGCGCTGGCTCCGTGCTCCTGAATTTGTCCTCGATCGTTACTGTTCCGTCGGCGCCGACGTTATAGGTTATCTCCTTGATGCTCTCGTCTATGACATAAGTAAGATATTTATCGCCGTCATCCTCTACCTCTGTGAGCTTACCTGCATATACAGCGGCTCCGTAGCCTTCCTCAGGAGAATACATGATATACTGACCGACGGGCACCGTGATTTTAGTGCCGTCGAAAGTACCTTTTACCCATGTGAAAGCTATAGCCGACGAAACCGGGTCCTGGATATACACAGTCTTGCCGTCGGGGGCAAACACTGCGTTCATTATCTGACCGTTCTGCGTATGATCGATGATAAAGCCATAGAACGACATGAAACCGTCGCCTTTGCGGGCATATACGAAGGGGGTACCTTCGGGCGTGTCTTCAATCACCTCCGGGTCTGCAACAGTCACGCGACGTTTTGCCGGAGCGCGGAACGACGGGACCCTTTCGACATTTTTGCCGAGGAAAGCCCGGCCGTTCACAGTTGCGCCTACAACAGCCGCACGCTGACTCTTGCTCAGCATCTCGGCTTTTGGCTCCGCATTGCGGGAGTTGAGACTGAATTCACACGGCTTGACTGCCTTGGGAGCTGCGAAAGCGATGCTTGCAGCGACAGCAACAGTAAAGATAGAAGTAAAAATCCTCATAGACATAGAATTAAATTAAACATTCAAGATAATTATAAACCTTAGACAGTATCGTCGTCGGAAGGAATAGACAGTGTTTTAATGTTGAAGCATCAACATCTGTGGCAAATTTACACTCAATAATCGAATTTACCAAACTTTTTGCCACCAAAAACAAAAATCTCCCAACAATTCGCCACTATCGACACAAACAGACATAAAAAAAGCCTCCGGGATTTCTCTCGGAGGCTAGGGGGCGGTTACCTACTTTTCCACTTTCGCAGTATCATCGGCGTGGCGAGGTTTAACTTCTCTGTTCGGAATGGGAAGAGGTG
>JAGBDG010000051.1 GCA_017937625.1 Muribaculaceae bacterium
AGCTGCCACAGAAATGATGGCAAGAGCGAAAAGAGACAGTGTGAGAATTATGCGTTTCATGGAAATATGATTGTTCGAGGTTTTATTCACGGCAAAGTTAAGGAAAAATTCAATTGTTTGAAAGTATGGAGGAGAGTTCCGACTTAATCGCCCGTGCAAAAGCGAACTGACGCCGATACTTGAGGGCTGCCGTGATGACAATAGCGATGATAGCTGCGACGATGCCTGCAATATATGGCGCGGGTACTCCTTCAGCCTCCTCGGAGCGAATATAGAGCTGGACCGCCAGAAAAGCGATGAGCACGAGCGACAGGGCGAGGCGCGTAAGAGCGAGAATCTTATGGCGCCGTATTATCTGGAATGCCTTCATTAGCCCCGTGACTACGGGCAAATCGGCGAAATGGATGTTGTAGACGAAACGGTAGAAGCTGAGGTTGATAAAAGCCATGACTACAAAGAACACAGCGACAAGCGCGCACAGCCAGACTGGTATATCCATGCGGAGCACGAGAACGGGAGTGTAGAGGACGGCAAGTATGGTGCCGATGACAGAAACGACGAAGGCGCGCCAGTAGTCTGTCGCGAGTTTAAACTGATTGAACTGGGCACGGTTGACCGACTCTTTGGTGGAGGCGAGCCTGTCAGCGGTACGACGGTTGTCAGCCTCGAGCCGTGAAGGATCGATTTTCGCCTTTCGCCATGATTCTTTAAGTTCTTCCAAGTCTCTCATAATGTCTGTCTTCCTTCCGCGTCTTCTGCGGCAAATCTGCTTAGTTTTTCTTTAATACGGTGAATTCTGACGGCGATGTTAGCCTCCGAAAGTCCCATGATGTGGGATATTTCGTCGTAAGGTTTCTCGTCGAGCCATAGGGTAATAAGTGCTTTGTCGATAGGTCCGAGGCGCGCGACAAGCCGGTTGAGCTCGGCAAGTTCCTCTTTCATTGCAGTAGCCTCCTGTCCGTCGGCAGGTTCGACGATAAGGCTGTCGAGGCTGAGTGTGTTGCCGGGGTTGTGTCTGCCGGATGTGCGGTGCCAGGTGATGCATGTGTTAAGTGCCGTACGGTAGATCCAGGTCGACATTTTTGCCTCTCCGCGGAAAGAGTCGAGACCGAGCCAAAGGCTTACGAGGACTTCCTGATAGAGGTCTTCGAATGGCGCGGAGGGCGATGCGTAGAGAAGGCAGACCTTGGCAATAATCTCCTTGCAGCTGTCGGTGACAGCCAGAAACCGTTGTTCTTTATCGCTCTGCCTTTTCATAACATTATATAAGACGTTGCAAAAATGAAAATATTACACCGATAAGTTGAAAAGTTATTAAAGTACGGGATTTTTGGTGAAATTAACCTAACGCGATATCGCAATGTGCGAGTTTGGACTTAAATTTGCACATCATCACACAAAAACAAACTGCAATCTCAACCTATTACAGATTATTGAAAATGAAAAAAATTCTAACAATTGCTTTGGCATTAGGTCTGATATCGACGGCGTGCACAGCGCAGGGCACGACGACAGACAGCAAGAATGACAGCCCGATCAAAGTGACGGGACGTCTGATATCGCAGGAAGATTTTATCAAGGCAGCCGAGAGCACTGTCAACGGTGTTGTCAGCGTCAAGAGCTATGCGACACCCCAGATGCAGCGCGGCAACGCGCAAGGCTACGGCATGGATCCCTTCTTTGAGTTCTTCTTCGGCAATCCTTATGGCGACCGTAGGCAGGAGCAGCCGCGCGAGCAGCCCCGTCAGCAGCAGCTCGGACTCGGTTCAGGTGTAATCATCTCGGACGACGGATATATCGTCACCAACAACCACGTGATAGAGAAAGCTGAGCGTCTTGAGGTGACTCTCAACGACAACCGCAACTTCGCCGCCACTGTCATCGGCGCCGACCCCACCACCGATCTCGCCCTCATCAAGATTGACGCCCCGGGGCTCCATGTGATTCCTATGGGCGACAGCGAGGAGCTTCATGTCGGCGAATGGGTGCTCGCCGTCGGCAACCCGTTCGGCTTCACATCTACGGTTACTTCGGGCATCATCAGCGCTAAGGCAAGAAACATCTCGACCATGACGGGAGGACGCTCTCGCGGCATCGAGTCGTATATACAGACCGACGCTGCCGTCAACCAGGGCAATTCGGGCGGCGCGCTTGTCAATCTCGAAGGTGAGCTTGTAGGCATCAATACGGCAATTTATTCGCAGACAGGCGCATACGCAGGATGTTCGTTCGCCATACCTACATCTATCGTTGAGAAGGTCGTCGCCGACCTCAAGGAATACGGCACCGTACAGCGCGCATACCTCGGCATATCGTTCACCGAGCTTACTCCCGAACTCATCGCCGAGAAGAAGCTCGAAGGTCCGACAGCCGGCATCTATGTCGCCTCTGTCGAAGATCGTTCCGCCGCCCGCGAGGCAGGTCTTGAGCCCGGCGACATCATCGTGAGCATGAACGGCAAGCCCACGCGCTCCACCGCCGAGCTTCAGGAGGCGATAGCCAAGATGAGCCCAGGCGACAATGTGACGATACAGTACTACCGCGACGGCAAGGCATCCACTACTCAGACAACCCTCCGCAACAACCGCGGCGACATGTCCGTGACCAAGGCAGACTCCAACGACATTCTCGGCGCCAAGCTCGAGGCTCTCGACAAGGAGACTGCGAAGCGCCTTGAAATACGTGCCGGCGTGAGTGTCGCCGACGTCGATGCTTCCGGACGTTTTGCTCAGGCTGGCATACGCAAAGGATTCATCATCCTCGGAGTGAACGGCACACGGGTGTCGTCGCCTGAAGAATTCAAGGAAATCAGCAAGGCGGTTCTTTCTTCTCCGGCAGGTCAGGACAAGGTGCTCTTCATATCGGGCATATATCCTACGGGCAAGACCGCATACTATGCTGTGGCTCTTGACTGACAAGAAGTAAACAGAGAATAATGATGCCGGCGGAAAGCGCTACAATGCGATTCCGCCGGTTTCTTTTGCTTTGATGAAAACTTTTATTAATTTTGTGGTGTTATAGGCATAGACTATAATTCAAAAACATAAAACATAAGAAAAATGAAAGGACTTCCTATCGTAATTGCCGCTCTCGGCGGAGCGCTTGTAGGCGCAGCAGCAGCTCTTCTTTTTGCCCCTCAGAAAGGCAGCGAGACTCGCGAAGCAATAAAAGGGTTTATCCGTACACATATCCCCGGCATCAAGGAAAAAGAACTTGAGAGCCTTGCTGACCAGATTGCCGAGGAAATCAAAGAAGTGAAATAAGAATATGAAAGGTTTTACGACATTCCTTCTCGGTGCGGCGATAGGCGCTGCAGCGACAGCGTTGTTCACTCCGGTGACAGGCGAGGAACTGCGCGCCCGCATCCGCGTGATTCTTCAGAAAAAAGGTATCATCGCCGCCGACGATATCGACGAGCTCGTGGAGATGATAGCCACTCAGGTTGAAGACAAGAAAGAAGAAGAATAACCGTCTTCCTCTGACAAATCCATTACCTTCCGGAGGGATGCGTTTCTCCGGAAGGCATAATAAGTTAACAAGGATTTCAAATTCACACTATGCAGCAAAGCGAACAACCGGGCGGCGTTAAATCGCTGTTGGCGACCGTGAGCGAGTATCTGAAACTTCTGATTGAGGATACACGGCTTAATTTCGCGGAGAAGCTTACCCGCATACTTTCGGCAGCAACTCTGTTCCTTCTTCTGACGATAGTGATTACTGTCGCAATGGTATTCCTGTCGATAGCGGTCAGTGTAGCTCTGTCGGTGGCGCTGCGTCCGTTGTGGGCGTTCATTATTGTCGCAGGATTCTACATTGTGCTGCTTGCCGTCCTGTTCTTCGGACGCAAAATACTTATTGTCAACCCGATTGCGAGGTTCATAAGCTCGATCCTTATAGACCCTCCAGCCGATAAAAACACAGAAGAAGATGTTTAAGCTGCCGCCATACCCCGCTCCAACAGGTCCTGTATGGAAAGGGATGACCCTCGACGAGATGCGCATGCGCCGTACTCTCGTTCAGGCGCGCATGGAGATACAGAAGTTCAAGATGACGTCGCAGATAGAGGGAATGAAGACACGTACACCTCTCTTTGGCGGACCGAACTCGATGCTGTCGCGCTTCAGCGGCATGTTCTCGTTTGCGGAATATGCTTTCTTCGCCATAAAGGTGTTCAAGTTGCTTTCTCCGATGTTCCGCCGCAAGAAATAAAGCGTTTTTTTCTTGAAAAAAGCGGTAAAATTTGGAGGAGCGGCAAAAAATTCCTAAATTTGCACTCCGAAACCCGCGATAATAATTTGAAAATCACATAAGGCAATGAAAAGAACATTCCAACCTTCTAACCGCAAGAGAGTTAACAAGCACGGCTTCCGTGAAAGAATGGCAACAGCAAACGGTCGCAAAGTTCTTGCCCGTCGTCGCGCAAAAGGTCGTCTTTCGCTGAGCGTATCCGACCACCTCGGAAGCAAGTAAGCCGACAGACTCTTAAAAG